>JBDUCG010000092.1:0-6828 GCA_040003565.1 Chloroflexota bacterium
ATCGGCCGCGAGAAGGAGATCGAGCGGGTCATCCAGATCCTCAGCCGCCGCACCAAGAACAACCCGGCGCTGATCGGCGAGCCCGGCGTCGGCAAGACCGCGATCGCCGAGGGCCTCGCGCACCGCATCGTCAAGGGCGACGTGCCCGAGACGCTGCAGGGCAAGCGCGTCCTCACGCTGGACATCGGCTCGCTCGTGGCCGGCACCAAGTACCGCGGCGAGTTCGAGGAGCGCCTCAAGAAGATCATCGAGGAGCTCCGTCACGCGCACGACGTCATCCTGTTCATCGACGAGCTGCACACGCTGGTCGGCGCGGGGGCGGCCGAGGGCGCGGTGGACGCCGCGAACATCCTCAAGCCGTCGCTCGCGCGCGGCGAGCTGCAGTGCATCGGCGCCACGACGCTCGACGAGTTCCGGAAATACATCGAGCGTGACGCGGCCCTCGAGCGGCGCTTCCAGCCGGTCATGGTCGAAGAACCGACGATCGAGGAGACGGTCGCGATCCTTACGGGCATCCGTTCCCGCTACGAGGACCACCACAAGGTCGCCATCACCGACGATGCCGTGAAGGCGTCGGCCGAGCTCTCGGCGCGCTACATCACCGACCGGTTCCTGCCGGACAAGGCCATCGACCTGATGGACGAGGCCGCGAGCCGCGTCCGTCTTCGCTACTCGACACTGCCGACCGATGTGAAAGAGGCCCAGAAGGAGCTCGACAAGGTCGTCACCGACAAAGAGCAGGCGATGGAAGCGCAGCAGTACGAGCTCGCGTCGACGCTCCGGCAGAAGGAGCGCGCGCAGCAGGACAAGCTGCAGCAGGCGAAGGCCGACTGGCTCCTCGCGCAGTCGCAGAAGCGGCCCGAGGTGACCGACGAGGACATCGCCGAGGTCGTCTCGATGTGGACCGGCATCCCGGTCCGCCGCCTGGCGGAGGAAGAGACGGCGAAGCTGCTCCGGATGGAGGAAGTGCTGCATTCCAAGGTCATCGGCCAGGCGCCAGCGGTCACGATGGTGTCGCGCGCGGTCCGCCGCGCCCGCGCCGGCCTGAAGGACCCGCGCCGTCCGATCGGCGTCTTCTTCTTTGTCGGCCCGACGGGCACCGGGAAGACGCACCTTGCTAAGCAGCTCGCCGAGTTCATGTTCGGCAGCGAAGAGAACATCGTGAAGATCGATATGTCCGACTACATGGAGCGGCACAACGTGTCGCGTCTGGTCGGATCGCCCCCCGGCTACGTCGGGTACGAAGAGGGCGGGCAGCTCACGGAGACCGTGCGCCGCAAGTCGTACTGCGTGATCCTGCTCGACGAGATCGAGAAGGCGCACCCCGAGGTCTTCAACATCCTGCTGCAGATCTTCGACGAGGGCCGCCTCTCGGACGCGAAGGGCCGGACGGTCGACTTCCGCAACACGATCATCATCATGACCAGCAACCTCGCGCAGAAGATGCTCAAGTCGGAGTCCGCGCTGGGCTTCCGGAACAAGGGCGTGGGCGAGGACGCCGACAACCAGGCGATGTACGAGCGGATGAAGGAACGCGTGCAGGAAGAGATGAAGCGCTTCTTCCGGCCGGAGTTCCTGAACCGCATCGACGCGACGGTGGTCTTCACTCCGCTCACGAAGCCCGAGATCCGGCAGATCGTCGAGCTCGAGCTCCAGGGCGTGCGCAAGCAGCTCGCGTCACAGGAGATCACGCTCGTCGTCACCGATGAGGCGAAGGACCACATCGCGACCATCGGGTACGACTCCAACTTCGGCGCGCGCCCGCTCGCGCGCCAGATCCAGAACGACATCGCCGATCCGCTCGCGGAAATGCTCCTCCAGGGCAAATTCCACGCGGGCGACACCGTCAATGTGAACCCCGTGGACGGCAAGCTCGTGATCGAGAAGACCGAGGCAGAGGCGCCCAAGCCCGTTCCCGTCGCGCCCTAGCGCCACGCTCGCCTCCAAGCCCCTGAAGTAGGGCTTCCGCTGACTCCTACGCTTACCCGGCTGTGCCACTTGCGGTAGCTACCCGTCGCTCTTGCGCGAACTGCGGCTCAGCCGTTCGCGCGAAGGACCGGTTCTGCGCGTCCTGCGGCACACCGCTCCAGGTCGTCGCTACAGCGGTGGCGCCGGCAAGCACCTCGAGCGCATCGCTACAGGTCGGTGGTCACGCCCGATCGCTCCTGGGCGAGCAGCGCAAGGTCGTCACCGTGATCTTCGCCGACCTCTCGGGCTCCACACCGCTGGCCGAACGCCTCGATCCCGAGGAGCTCCGCGGGATCCTCGCATCCTATTTCGGTGTCCTCGCGCGACAGATCCAGCGCTACGAAGGGACGATCGACAAGTACATCGGCGACGCGGTCATGGCCGTCTTCGGCGCGCCGATCTCGCATGAGGACGACGCGGAGCGGGCGATCAACGCCGCGCTTGCAATGCAGACCGCGATCGCACGACTCAACGATGATCTCGATCGGCGTCACGGCGTCCGGCTGTCGCTTCGGATCGGCGTGAACACGGGCGAGGTCGTTGCGGGAATGCTCGCAGGCGACGTGCAATCCGCGTACACGGTCGTCGGCGATGCCGTGAACACGGCCCAGCGCCTGGAGTCCGCTGCGCCGCTCGGGGGCATCCTGGTGAGCGAGACGACACGGCATCTTGCGATCCATTCGTTCGAGTTCGAGGCCACCGCTCCGCTCACGCTGAAGGGGAAGGCCGAGCCGGTCATCGCCTACCGCGTGCGGCGGCGCCGCTACGAGGAGATCTCGCCTGAGGCGACGCCGTTCGTGGCGCGCACCGTCGAGCTCGAATACCTGCGCGCCGCGGTCGTGGACGCTGTGCAGGAGCACGGCAGGGTCGTGCTGGTCAGCGGCGAGGCGGGCGTTGGGAAGTCTCGTCTGGTCGGCGAGCTTCGCGCCGGCCTGGTCGCCGGTATCGATCGGGTGGTCGTGCGGTGCACGTCATTCGAGCAGAACACGCCATACGCGGCCGTGGCGGACCTGATCCGCGTGACGTTCCAGATCCACTACACCGACGACGAGCCGACCGCGGAGCAAGCGATCCGTGCCGGCTTCGAACGCCGCGGCGAGCCGCTCGGCGATCTCCAGCTTGCGCTGCTGCTGGACGTGCTCGGGTATCCGGAGCGGTCGCGCTTCGAGCCCGAGACAAGGCGGCGAATGCTCGTCGCGGTCATTCGCGCGCTTCTGCGTGAGCAGACGCACCGCGCTCCGGTGGTGTTCGTGACGGAGGATCTCCAGTGGGTCGATGACGCCAGCGCCAGCGTCCTCGCGGAGCTTGTCACGGACATCCCTTCGCAAGCCTGTCTGCTGATCGGCACGTCGCGGCCGAGCTGGTCGGCGCCGTGGATCTCCGAGCGCATCGAGCTCGCCGCGCTCTCCGAGACCGAGGCGCGCTCGTTCGTCGAGACCGTGTTCGAGGTGCCGGTGCAGGAGGCGCTCGCGAAGACGGTGCTCGAGCGCACCGGTGGGAACCCGTTCTTCATCGAGGAGGTCATCCGCGATCTGCAGCTCTCGAAGCTCCTCGTCGAGCGGGCCGGTCGCGTCGAGCTGCGCGGCGGTGCCGACGTCGTTGTCCCCGCGACGGTGCGCGAGCTGCTCGAAGCGCGTCTGGACCGGCTGCCCGAGGGGCCCCGACGCGTGCTCGAGCTCGCCGCCGTCAGCGGGCGCACGTTCTGGCGACGTGTGGTCGAGCGGCTCGCGCCGGATCGACCGATCGCGCAGGACCTGGCGTATCTCGAGCAGGAGCAGTTCATCGCGACCCGCTCGGTCGCCCCTGAGATGACGTACACGTTCCGCCAGGCGCTCATCCAAGAGGTCGCGTACGGCATGCAGCTCCAGTCGCAGCGCCGGGCCACGCACGGCGCGGTCGCGCGCGCGATCGAATCGCTGTATCCGAGCCGTCTGGAAGAGTTCGTGGACGTCCTGGCCTACCACTGGGACCTCGACGACGACGACACGAAGGCGCTCATGTGGCTCGTACGAGCGGCGGATCGGGCCAAGCGCCTCTACGCCAACGACGAAGCCCTGCGCCTGTACCGGTCGGCACTGAGGCGCGCCGGCGAGGGTGACGGACCGCTGAGCGCGGTCACGCTGCTCGAGCGCATCGGCGATATCGAGACCCTCACCGGTCACTACGACGATGCGCTCAACACGTTCACACAGGCCGGTGCGAAGCTCGGCGACGCGAACCGCGTAGCGCTCGCGCGCATGCGACGCTGGAGCGCTCTCGTTCTGGAGCGCAAAGGCGCGTACGACCAGGCGCTGGCGATGCTCGATGACGCGCTGCTGCTCGCAGCACAGGATCCGGCGGAGACGGCCCACGTGCGGCTCCAGCTGGGTCACGCGCACTTCTGGCGCGGCGAATACGCGGCTGCCCGCGAGAACCTCGCACAGGCGGTCGAAGGTGCCGAGCGCGCCGGCGCCGACGATGTCGTGGCGGAAGGATTGAAGCTCCTCGGCAACGTGGCGAACAACGAAGGCGACATCCGAGCCGCAGCGCCGCTCTACGAGCGAAGCCGCGCTGCGTTCGAGCGCTTGCAGGACGTGGCCGGGATCGCCGACGTGCGGAGTAACCTCGGGATGATCTACCGGCGCATGGCGCGCTGGGCCGATTCGCTCGCGGAGTACGGCGCTAGCCTCGAGCTGCGCGAGCGCATCGGCCACCAGCGCGGCATCGCGACGTCTCACAACAACATCGGCGAGGTGTACCGCACGCAGGGGGAGCCGTTCCTCGCGACGCCGCACTACGAGCGCTCGATCGAGATCCTCGATTCGATCGGTGCGACCGCCGACGCAGGCCTCGTCTGGATGAACCTCGGCTCGGCCCGCATCGAGGGTGGCGATGTCGAGAGCGGACGTCTCGCGCTCGCCGAGGCCGCGCGCCGGCTGGAGGCTGTGGGCCGGACGAAGTTCCTGCCCGAGCTCAATCGCGCGCTCGCGCTCGCGGAGCTGAAAGACGGGAAGCTCGACGCAGCGGCGGATGCCGCGGAGAAGGCCCTGAGACTTGCGGCCGAGATCCACGCGCGACACGAAGAGGCCATGGCCAAGCGCGTTCTCGCCGAGATCGCGATCGCGCGTGGCGATGACAAAGAAGCGCGGCGACTCCTGGACGAGAGCCTTGCGACGCTGCGAGAGCTGGGCGAGGCGACCGAGATCGCGCGCACGGAGGCCGTCGCGCAGCGGCTTAATGCACCTTGATGCTGCCGCCCCCGAGGCTCCCGGAGATCGATGCTTTGAGGAGGCCGTTCGCGTCGCGCACCTCGATGAAGAAGGTGTCGCCGGCCGGCTGATCGCGAGCTATCACGCGGAACGTGTAGCTGCCGGAGCCGTTGATCGTCGTCGTGCCCGTGAACTCCGCGCGCTTGCCGGCCCCCTCGGTCGTGATGAGCAGCCAGTCGAAGGACGTCGCCCTCAGATCGAGGTTGGCTTCCTTCAGCTGGAGGAGCAGGCTGCCGGTCGGCGCCAGCGTTCCGTCGCCCTTGTACTTCACGTTGAAGCCAAAGTTCGCCTTCTTACCGGAAGCCACCGCAGGCACCGTCGTGCTCGTCGTCAGGACGTAGCCGCCACCGGTGCCAAACGTCGTCGGGTCGTACACGACCTGGATCGCCGCCCCGCCGCCGGTGAAGAAGTCGCCGGTCACCGTGAGCGCGATGTTGTACAGGCCGGCGTTCAACGGACGCGTGAAGCTCCACGTGCCGTCCGCGTTGACGGTCGTATTACCAGCGACGATCAGCCCACCGGACTCGTCGGTGACGATGTACCCGACCCCGGCGCGCGTGATGTCACCGGGCGCGCGGTCTGCCGGCGGCCCATCTTGGATCAGCGAGCCCTGGACGACGACGCTCCCGGCCTGTTGGGGCGCCAGCGCCGCGAATGTGGCGCCCTCGCGCTGTACGACGACCGTGAAACTGCCGCTGCTCGCAGGGTTGAACCGCAGGCCGTCGCCCGGGTACCTCGCGCTCAGTGTGTACGTGTCGGCCGCAAGGCCGCCGAAGTCCATCGTGTCCAGGCGCAGCGTGCCCGTGCCGTCGGTGTACGTCGCGACACTGAGTGGTGTCCCGGTGCTGCGCGTGAGGATCACCGGCTGCCAGCGGAGTAGCTTGCCGGTCGCCGTTTTCAGCACGGCGAGCGCGACGTTGTCCGAGTACTGCACGGGCGGGATGGTGCTGACGGGGAAGAACGCCGGCGACGCCATTCCGACGACCAGCGGCACCTGCGTCGACGAGCCAAGCGCCGTGTCGTCCTCGGCGAAGGCCGCCTGGAGCTGGTAGCTGCCCGGCAACACCGTGATCGGGACGGTCGCGCTGACCGATCCGTCGCCGGCCGTTAGCGCGCTCACGCTGCTGCGTCCCAGGCGGAAGATGACGCGCCTGCCGCCCATCGCGGTCACGCCCGGGCTCGCGAGGCGCGCAGTCACGCTGACCGAAGCGCCGTACGTCGTCGGTGAGGTGGGTGGCGTCGTGAAGGCCAGGGTCGTCGGGATCTTCGGCGCCGCCGCGGTCGCGGCCTGGCTCGGGATGCTGTGCAGGCGCATCTGGTTCGTGTCGGCGACGACATCGCCGGTGTCGCCGACAGCCTGAAGTACGCCGAACACATCGCTCACGGTGGCCGTGCTCGAGGCGACGCCGTTCTTCGGGTCGATGTCGCCATTCGGTCCGACGCTCGCGACCGTGTGCCAGTGCTGGAGGTGACCCACCGTGATGGTGTTGTTCGCCGCGTCGGTGCCCTGTACCACGACCGTCGGGTCTCCGACCAGATCGACGGTCTTCCAGATGGTCGAGAGCGGCGCGGCCGTGCCGGTGTACGTGAACATCGCCGCCTGGACGGTCGA
>JBDUCG010000093.1:0-6828 GCA_040003565.1 Chloroflexota bacterium
GCGATCGCGTCGATCTTCGTGAACCCCACGCAGTTCGGCCCCAGCGAGGACTTCGCCGCGTACCCGCGACACGAGGCCGAGGATCTCGCGCTGCTCGAGAAGTACCCAGGTGCCGTCGCGTTCCTGCCGCCGGTCGCCGAGATCTACCCGCCCGGCGATGCGACGCGCGTCACGCCCGGGCCGATCGCCGCGCCGCTCGAGGGCGCCGCGCGGCCGGGCCACTTCGTCGGCGTCGCGACCGTCGTCGCGAAGCTGCTTGCGATCGTTCGGCCCGATGTCGCGTTCTTCGGCCAGAAGGACTTCCAGCAGCTGCGCGTGCTGCAGACGACGGCGCGCGACCTGCGCCTCGGCGCGGACATCATCGGGTGCCCGACGGTACGCGAGCCGGATGGTCTCGCGATGTCGTCACGTAACGCGTACCTCACGCCGGATCAGCGGCGCGACGCCGCCCTGCTGTCGCGCGGTCTGTTCGCGGCACGCGAGCTCTGGGAGCGCGGGGAGCGCGACCCGCGCGTCCTGCGCGAGCGCGTGAGCGAGCTGGCCGGCCGCGGCAGCGTCGCCCTCGAGTACGTGTCGGTCGCCGATCCGCTGACGCTCGCCGAGCTCGACGCACCTAGCGGGACCGCGGTCATCTCGATGGCCGCGCGTGTGGGCAAGGCGCGTCTCATCGACAATGTGCTCCTGGGAATGGACGTGGCGGACCTCCATTGAGCCGGCGCGCGCTCCTCGCCGCGTTCAGCGTCGCGCACTTCGCGCATCACGTCACGAACAGCCTTCTCAGCGCGCTGCTGCCTTTCATCCGCGACGCGTTCGGACTCTCGTACACCGACGCCGGGTTCGCGGTCTCCGCGTACGCGATCGCGTCCGGTGTGACGAACGCGCCGCTCGGCGTTCTCGCCGACCGCGTCGGCGCGCGGCGCGTCATCGTGTGGGGACTCGTCCTCATCGGGATCGCGAGCGTCGCGATCGGCCTGTCGACCGAGTACTGGCAGCTGTTGGCGTTCCTTGCGGTCATGGGGATCGCGAGCGGCACCTATCACGCGCCCGCGTCGGCGCTCATCGCCGAGATGTTCCAGTCACGCCGCGGCATGGCGATGGGCACCCACACCACGGCCGGGCACCTGTCGTTCTTCGCCGCGCCGCTCCTCGCGGGCATCCTGGCGACGGCCGGCACGTGGCGTACGCCGTACATCGCGTTCGCGATCGCGCCCATCGCCTGTGCGGTCCTGCTCTGGCGCGTCGCGCCGATGGGCACGCGATCGACCGGCCGCCACAGCTGGCTCGCGACCGGGAGCGACATCGCCGCCGTCGCGCGGCGCGTCGGGGCGCTCGTCTCGCTGTCGATCGTCTTCCAGGTCGTGATCTCCGCGGCGATGGCGTTCCTCAGCACGTATCTGGTCGATGCGCGCGGGATATCGCCGGGCGTCGCCGCGGCGCTCTTCGGCGTCCCGCAGCTCGCGGGTCTCATCGGCGCGCCGATGGCGGGCACGCTCTCCGACCGCTTCGGGCGGCGCATCGTCCTGCTGCTAGGCCTCGCGCTCATGGGACCGGCCGCGTGGGCGCTCACGGTGGTGCCGAGCGAGCTGGTGTTCCTGCCGCTCCTGCTCATCGGGATCTCGTTCTCGATCCGCGCGACGACCACCGAGGTGCTCATCGTCGACAACACGCCGCCCGAGCGGCGCTCGACGGTGCTCGGCACCTATTACCTGGTGAACCAGCCCGTTGGCGGCGTGGCCGCGCCGGTCTTCGGCGCCGTCGCGGGCGCGATCGGCATCGGCGCGGCCTACGGCTGGCTCGCCGTCATCTTCCTCGTGCTCTCGGCCATCGCGCTCATCGCGGCGTGGCCGGCGGCGCGAGCGCTCCGACAAGCACAGTCATCGACTGATTGAGCGGAGCGGCGACGCCGCGCCGTTCGCCCTCGCGATACACCGCGCCGCAGATCGCGTCGACCTCGGTCGGACGGCCGGCCTGCACGTCCTGCAGCATCGAGGAGCGATTCGCGCCCGTGAGCTGCGACATCTCCCGCCACCACTGCCGCGCGGCGTCCTCGCTCATCGAGACCCCTGTGGCCGTCGCGACGCGCGCGACCTCGCCCGCAAGGACATCCGCGACGCGTGAACCGGCAGCGTCCGCGAGCAGCTCCGCGTTGGTGAAGCCGAGCAGCGCGGTCGTCGGATTCACGGCCGCGTTCGTCGCGACCTTGCGCCACACCGACGGCCACGGATCGTCGACGACGCTCACCGTCATGCCGCCGTCAGCGAGCCGCGCGGCGAGCGACTCGAGCGCGCGAGCCGACGCGGTGCCCATCGGCCGCCCGAGCTCGACGCGCCCCGGTCCGGTCGCGTGGAACGTGCCGTCTTCGTACCGCGCTCCGACGTAGATGACACCGACCGCGGCCCGCCGCTCGCCCACGGCCGCGGCGATCGTTTCGTAGTTGCCGAGGCCGTTCTGGATCGTGAGCGCGACACCGTCACGTGCGACAAGCCGCTGGGCCACCTCTGCGGCCCAGGCCGTCCCGTGCGTCTTCACGCAGATCACGGCCGCATCGACGGGCGGCTCGCCGTCACGCAGCGGGGACCTGGTGCGGTCGACGGGAACGATCTCGGCGTGACCGGTGAGGGCCTTCTCGACGACATGACCGATCGCGCCCATCCCGATGATCGCGACGCGCGGCCGGCTCGGATCGCCGATCGATCAGACCGCCTTCGGCCGCGTGGCGTTCTGCCGCAGCGCGGCCAGCTCGCTCTCTTTCATCGTGAAGCTGTGCTCGGCGTCGGGGAAGCGGCCTTCGCGCACATCGCTGTCGAACGCACGCAGCGCATCGACCACCGCGGTACCGATCTCCGCATAGCGCTTCGCGAACTTGGGCTTGAAGTCGCCATACAGACCGAGCACGTCGTGCAGCACGAGGACCTGGCCGTCGCAGTCCACGCCGGCGCCGATGCCGATCGTCGGGATCGAGATCCGCTCGGTCACCATCGCGGCGACCGGCGCGGGGATCGACTCGAGCACGATGGAGAAGGCGCCCGCATCCTCGAGCGCGACCGCGTTGTCGATGAGCTGGCGCGCGGCGCGGGCGCTCTTCGCCTGCGTCTTGAAGCCGCCGAACTGAGCGACGCGCTGCGGTGTGAGACCGACGTGCGCCATGACCGCGATGCCGTTCTCGACGAGCGCGCGCACGAGCGGCACGGTCTCGTGACCGCCCTCGAGCTTCACGGCGTCCATGCCCGCCTCCTTGAGGAAGCGCGCGGCGTTGCGGAGCGCGTCCGCCGGCCCGGTCTGGTACGAGCCGAACGGCATGTCGCCAATGAGCAGCGGGCGCGAGGCGCCGCGCGACACCGCCGCGGCGTGGCGGACCATGTCGTCCATCGTGACCGGAACGGTGTTCGGGTAGCCGAGCACGACCATGCCGAGCGAATCGCCGACGAGGATGATGTCGATGCCCGCCGCTTCGACGAGCCGCGCGAACGCGGCGTCGTATGCCGTCATCATCGTGATGCGCTTGCCGTCGCGCTTCATCGCGACGACGTCCGGAACGGTGACCTTCTTGGCTATGTCCATTCGAACCTCCGTCCAGGCCGGCTGAGCCGGTCCCGGCGTGACCACGATCGTACCGCGACCGGACTACGTCGCAGGTTTCATTCCAGCGCGTCGATGGCGTCGGGCAGGCCCGAAAGATCGGGTATGACGCGGTCCGGCGCCGTCTCGAGCCGCTCACCGTGGCGGTCCACGAACACGGTGCGGTAGCCGAGCGCCGCCGCGGGCCGCATGTCGTGGTACTGGCTCGCCCCAACGTGGATCGTCTGCTCGGGGCCGGCGCCGCTCTGTTCGGCGAACATCCGCCAGTGGCCTGGCGCGGGCTTGTAGCTGCCGGCGTCCTCCGCTGTGACGAGGATGTCGGGCTCGATCCCGAGCCGCGGGATCGATGAGGCGATGAGATCCCGGTCGACGTTGGAGAGGATGGCGATCTTGCGCCCGCGGCGCCGCAGCTCGGCGAGCGCGGCAGGCACCTCTCTGAATGGCCGCCAGTCTGGAAATGACGCGGGTAGCGGCGAAGGCGCATCGACGCCAAGAGCAGCCAGCAGGCGACGACCCGCCTCATCCAGCACGTCGGCGTACCGGCGATAGGACTCGGCCTCCACCTTCGCCTCGGTCGCGATGTAGCGGCGCGCGAGCTCGTCACGCTCGATCGGCGCGCGCAGCACCGGCAGGAGCGCGTCGGTGATCCCCCGCTCCCAGTCGATGAGCGTGCCATAGCAGTCGAACGTCACCCAGTGGATCGGCATCGGCCGACGATAGGGTGTGACCGTCTAACGCGAAGGGAAGCGGGTAACGCGGTCCGGCATGTGGCGCTCCGCCCAGCGAGCGAGGAACGCGCGTATGCGACGAGAGCGGCGCGCACGAGCGGCGGCGTCATTCTCCGCGGGCTTCTTGCGATCGGCGTTCATGTGAGATCCTCCTTTCCAAAGCGTCCGGGCATCATGCCGCCGCGACACCGCGCCCACAGCATTGGCACGCACGCTGGCAGCGCTACATGCGGCGCACTCAGAACGTTGCGGGGCTCGCACCCGCTACAGTCCGCGCCGATGCGACGCGCTCAGCTCGCCGCACTCATGCAGCGGACCGAGGGCGTCGAGATCACCAGCTACCTCCTCGCCGATCCGCGGCGCGCCAAGACCGACGGCGTTCGCGTGAGCCACACCGGCGGCCTGGTGAGCTGGACAATGAAGTCGACCGACAACGGCTTCCTCAATCGCGCGCTCGGCTTCGGCACCATGAGCGAGCCGACGAGCGCGGTGCTGGACCGCCTCGAGCGCCGGTTCGCAGCGGCGGGCCGCCCGCCGCGCATCGCGGTCGCGCAAGCACCCACGCCACGCAGCGCGCTCCGCCTTCTCGAGCGGCGCGGCTACGAGCCCGAAGAGGGCACCGAAGAGCACATCTACTGCTACGACCGCGCGCGTCTGCCGCCGCTGCGCGCGGTGGACGGCCTCACCGTCGAGCGCATCGGCCCCGAGCAGGCCGCCGCGTACGCGAAGGTCGCCTTCGCGAGCTTCTCCGAACGCGGCCCGTGGTTCCGCTCGATCGTCGAATCACTCGTAAAGCGACGCGCCCATGGCCGCTCGCTCGCCGCGTACCTCGGACGGATCGACCGCGTGCCCGCTGCGACCGGGATGCTGTTCGATGTTCGACCCGTCGCCGGCCTCGGGAACGGAAGCGTCCTGCGCGAATTCCGCGGACGCGGGATCCAGACCGCGATGATCGCGCACCGCATGCGCGAGGGCTGGAAGCGCGGACTGCGGATCTTCTTCGGTCAGACGCAGAACCCGGCGTCCGCGCACAACCTCGAGGACCTGGGGTGGCGGCTCCTCTACACCGAGATCGACTGGGTCCGCTCAGCGCGCTAGGCGCTCACCGAGCATCACGACGAGGCGACGCGCCACCTCGGTCTTCGCAAGGAGCGGCAGCGCCTCGACGCCGTCGGCGCTGACGAACGTGACGCGGTCGGTGTCCGATCCGAACGCCGAGCCCGGTTCGCTCACGTCATTCGCCACGACGAGGTCCAGCTTCTTCTCGCGCAGCATGCGTCCGGCCTCCGCGGTCGCGTCGCCGGTCTCGGCCTTGAAGCCGACGACGATCGCGCCTGCGCGTCGCGCCGCGACGATCGCCTTCAGGATGTCGGGGTTCTCCGTCATGCGCAGATCCAGCCGCTTGCCGGCATCGCGCTTTTTGATCTTGTGCTCCCGCGTCTCGATCGGGCGGTAATCGGCGACCGCGGCGGCCATGACGATCGCGTCGGCATTCGGCAGCAATCCGAGGACGGCATCGCGCATCTGCTCGGCGGTCTCGATCGGCACGAGCTGCGTTCCCGCCGGAGCGCGCAGCGCCGTCGGTCCCGAGACGAGGAATACCTCGGCCCCGGCGCCGGCCGCGGCAGCCGCGATCGCGTAGCCCATCTTGCCGCTGGAGCGATTCGAAACGAAGCGCACGGGATCGATCGGCTCGAGCGTCGGGCCGGCGGTCACGATGACACGACGGCCGGCGAGCGCCTGCGTGACCTCGAGCGCTTCGGCGATCGCGGCCTCGATGCGCTCGAGCGAGGCGAGCCGCCCGGGACCGACATCGCCGGAGGCGAGCGGGCCGGACTCCGGCTCGACGATGCGCGCGCCGCGCGACAGCAGCGTCGCGACGTTCGCCTGCGTCGCGGCGTTCTGCCACATGTGCGTCTCCATCGCGGGCGCGAGGACGATCGGCGCGGCGGTCGCGAGGACCGTCGTCGCGATCAGGTCGTCGGAGAAGCCGTTCGCGAGCCGCGCGAGCACGTGCGCGGTGGCCGGCGCGATGACGACGACGTCGGCCTGCCGGCCCATCGCGATATGACCGGCGGCGCGCTCGTCCTGGATCTGGAACATCTCGACCTCGACCGGCCGGTACGTGAGTGCCTGGAACGTGAGTGGCCGGACGAACTCCGTCGCGGAGCGCGACATGACCACCTGGACCGTCGCGCCCGCCTGCGTCAGGCGGCGCGCCAGCTCGACGGATTTGTACGCGGCGATCGATCCGGTGACACCGAGCACGATGAAGCGGCCGCGGAGGGCGTCGGTCACGCGTTCAGCTCGTACAGGAGGCGCAGCCCCTCGAGCGTGAGGTCCTCGTCGACCTTCTCGATGCCCTTCGCGAGCGGGGCGATCGTCGAGGCGAGGCCACCGGTCGCGATCACGGTCGGCTTCGCGGGTAGCTCGGCCAGGATCCGCGTGAGCAGACCCTCCACCAGGCCGACGTAGCCGAACACGATCCCCGAGCGCAGGCAGTCGGCCGTGTTCTTCCCGA
>JBDUCG010000094.1:0-6796 GCA_040003565.1 Chloroflexota bacterium
CGTGTGAACCGCTCAGGCGGCATGAGCTCGTAGAGCGCGTCGTAGAGCGGACGCAGGTATGGATCGATCTTCTCGGACAGATCGCCGGGAAGGAATCCGAGCCGCTCCCCGGCCTCGACCGCAGGTCGCGTGAGGATCAGCCGTGCCACTTTCCGATCGCGCAGTGCGGAGACGCCCATCGCGACGGCCAGATAGCTCTTTCCCGTGCCCGCGGGACCTGTCGCGAAAACGAGGTCGTGCGTGCGGATCGCCTCGACGTATGCGCGCTGGTTGACGGACTGTGGCGTGATCCGCTTGCCGCGCACCGTCGTCGCGACCACCTCGCGCAGCTGTTCGGGCGCGCCGATCGGTGAGTCCTTCGCCTCGCCGATGAGACGCTCGAGCGCGGGCTTGCGCAGGTTCTCGTCGCGGTCGGAGAGCGTGCGCATCGCGCCGACGAGCTCGCCGACGCGCGCGACGTTCGCGGGCTCGCCGGTGATGCGCAGCTCGGCGCCGCGCGAGACGATCTTGACCGCGAACTCGCGCTCGATGCGGTCGATGTTCGTGTCGTTGTTGCCGGTGACGAACATCATCTCGTCCGGATCGGGGATGAGGATGGTGATCTGCGCGGGCGCGCTCACGAGGCGCCCTTCTCCTTGAGCATCGCGCCCACCAGCGCCGCGACCTTCTTGCCGTCGGCGCGGTCCTTCGTGTGGGCGAGCACCTTGGGCATGACCTTGCCCATCTCACGCGGGCCGGTCGCGCCGCTCTCGGCGATAACGCGCTCGACGACCCTACGCAGGTCGTCGTCCGACATCTGCGCGGGCAGGTATGACTGAACGATCACCCGCTCCTGCTCCTCTTTGGCCGCGAGCTCGGCGCGGTCGCCCTTGCGGAAGGCGTCGATCGAGTCGCGGCGCATCTTCGCCTGTTTCTGGAGCACGTCCAGGATCGCGGCGTCGTCGAGATCGGAGGGATGATGCTCGGCGACATACGCCGACCGCGCCGCCTCATCCTTGCCGTCCGCGATCAGCCGCTCGATCGTCGACTGCAGCCGGTCGACGCCCTCGCGCTGGATCGCGGCCAGCACGAAGCGCAGCGTGTCACGACGGAACGTGTCGCCCGATTTCATGGCGGCCCGAAGATCGCTCTCGAGCCTTTGTTTCAGAGGGGCTGCGATGCCTGGGCTCTCCGACCTAACGCTTGCGTCGCTTGGCTTCCTTGCGCTTGCGGCGTGCGGCCGGGCGCTCGTAGAACTCACGGCGGCGGGCTTCAGCGAGGATCCCGGCTTGCTGGATCTTCTTGTTGAAACGGCGAAGGGCGGCCTCGAACGACTCGCCATCGCCAACGATCACTTCAGACAACGGTCCTTGGATCACCCGCCCTTCGGTCTTATGAGACTGGTCGCCAGACAGAGAACGCCGGCCCCCTCGAGAGGCCGACAGAGGCCATGATACCCGCCGTTGACCCCTCCGAGGAGGCGGTAAAGTTACGCGCTTTTAACCGGGCGGCCAGGCGAAGTCGCGTCCACCGAGGACGTGGAGGTGCAGGTGCGGGACCGTTTGGCCGGCTTGGTCGCCGTTGTTCACGACCAGGCGGAAGCTGTCACCGACGCCGCCCTGGCGCGCGACGCGCCGCACCGCCTGCAGCAGGCGCCCGCCGAGCGCCTCGTCTTCCAGCTCCGAGAGCTTCTCCACGTGCTTCCGCGGCACGACCAGGACGTGGAACGGGGCCCGCGGAAAGACGTCGTTGATGGCCATCACGTCGTCGTCTTCGTAGACGACGGTCGCGGGGATCTTGCCGGCCACGATGCGACAGAAGAGGCAATCGTCCACGCAGCAAAGAGAATACCGACGTGCAGATAGCCGCAGTCGTCGTGAGCTACGTCCTGTCGTCGGTCTCCTTTCCGTACTGGATCGCGCTCGCCTATGGCGTCGACCTGCGAGCGGTCGGCGAGCGCAAGCTGGGCGGCGGGAATCTCGCGAAAAGCGTCGGCCTCGCGCAGGGCATCGCCGGTGGCGTCCTCGACGGGGCGAAGGGTTTGCTCGCCGTGGTCGGCGCGCGCGCGCTCGGGCTGGACCTTGAGACGCAGCTCGCCTGCGGGATAGCCGCGCTGGTCGGGCAGATGTGGCCGGTTTTCCATGGCTTCAACGGCGGCCGCGCGAACGCGACGGGCTGGGGTTTCGCGCTCGCGGCCGATCCGATCGCCGCGCTGATCATGGGTGTGCCGCTCTATGTCAGCTTGCTCGCCGTGCGACTCGTACAGCCGAGGCCGACTCGGTTGCTCCCTCTGGCCAGCCTGCTGTCGTTCGCGATCTTTCCTGCGGTCATCTGGGAACAGGAAGGAATGACGCCGACGGTCGTCGCCGGCCTCATCGTGCTCGCGCTTATCGTCCTCCGCCGCGTCACGGCTGGTCTCGCCAGCGACCTCGCCACCGGCGCACCGCTCGCGCGCGTGCTGGCCAACCGGGCGATATACGACCGGAGCGAGCTCCAGGAGCGTGGGTTCGTCGCGATCTAGACAGGGACGGCTCGTAACCTTCGACGACCCGGCATCGCGTGTGCTCTTGCCCGAGGTGTGCCGGCGCTCGATGGTTTCTATCCTCTGGTCTCCCTCGCCGCGTTCCTCTCCGGCGGCTGCTTCGGCTTCTATGCAGCATGGCGTGGATACACCGGCCGGCGGGCCCGCATCCGTGAGGTACCGCGCGAGTTAGCGCTCGAGGTCACAGCCGTGCGTCCGCGCTGGAGCGATCGTTGGGCTGCCTAGTCCGCTTTCCGCGTACCGCGGCCTAGCTGAAACGGTCCATCACCAGCACGACCGCAGCGATCGCCGCGGTCTCACTTCGCAGATTGCGTCCACCCAGCGAGACGGTGACCGCCCCGCGCTCGCGCGCGAGAGCGATCTCATCGTCGGCGATCCCGCCCTCGGGCCCGATCACCAGCGAGAGCGCGCGCGCCGTCTGCGGGAGCGCGTCGCGCAGCCGCGCTCGCCGCTCCTGCTCCCACGCCACGAAGACGGGCGCGGGCAACGCAGCGAAGAGCTCCGCCCATCCGCGTGCCGGCTCGATCGCGGGGATCCGTCCACGTCGCGCCGTCTCCGCGGCCTCGCGCGCGATGCGCTCCCAGCGCCCGCGCTTCGCTTCGCTCAGAGAACGCACGACGGAGCGGGCGCTCGTGAAGGGGACGATGCGCGAGACGCCGAGCTGCGTCACGGCCTCCACGACTTCCTCATCGTGGTCGCCGCGCAGGACGGGCAGCGCCAGCGTGAGCGCGACCGTCGGCTCCGCCGGCGTGAAGCCGCGCTCGCGGACCACGGCAACGACCGACGCCGGGCGCACCGCCTCGAGCGCCACGATGGCCTCCGCGCCATCGGACACGAGCGCGATCTCGTCGCCCGCACGCAGCCGCAGCACGGTCGCGATCTGACGCGCCTGCGCGCCGGTGAGCGTGACCCGATCCTCGCGCAGCGTCTCCGGCGCCACGAAGAAGCGGTGCACTAGCGGCGCAGCGCGAGCGCGACCCAGTCGTCGCGCTCGGTGCGATCCACGAGCGACAGTCGCTCGCGCGCGAACGCGTCGCGCGTCGCGGCTTCGGCCGGAGCGCTGATCCCCGCGACCAGGAGCGTGCCGCCACCGGCCAGCCGCGCGACGAGATCGGGCGCGATCCGCTGCAGCACCGGCGACACGATGTTCGCGATGACGACGTCGAAGCGGCCGGGCACCTCGGCGGCGCTTCCCTCGGCGACTGGGATGGCGACGCCGTTGCGCACCGCGTTCTCGCGCGCGGCGTCGACCGCGAGCGTGTCGGTGTCGACCGCGACGACCGGCGTCGCGCCGCGCTTCGCCGCCGCGATGGCGAGGATGCCGGAGCCGGTGCCGACGTCGAGCAAGCTCTTGCCCTCGAGCGGCAGCGTCGAGAGGGCCTCGAGGCACTGCTGCGTCGTCGGATGGAGTCCGGTGCCGAAGGCCATGCCCGGATCGAGCACGAGCTCGACCGCGTCACCCGCGACGGGCTCGGACCACGTCGGTCGCACGAGGAACGCGCCGATGCGGATCGGGACGAACTCGGCCTTCCAGCTCTCGAGCCAGTCCTTGTCCTCAACGCGCCGCGCGGTCAGCTCGCCGATCGGACCGAGCCCGAACGCCTGAAGGTGACCGAGCGCGTCGCGCACGTCCGACACCTTGGCAAATGCGTCGGCATCTTCGACGAGGTACGCCTTCACGGTGTGGTCCGCGCCGCGACCTCGCTCGAGCGGCTCCTCGACGGCGATGCCGTTGTATCCGATGCGCGAAAGGATCTCGCTCACCGCTTCGACGGCCTCAGCGTGCGCGGGGACAGCGATCTCGAGCCAGCGCGTGGGCGGCGTCATTCGCCGCCGATGGCGTCCTTGAGGCGGTCGAACACGCCGCGCGCATCGTCGTCGCGCTGCTCGGGCGTGCCTTCGATGTCATGCAGCTGCCGGTACAGGGCCTTCTGCTCTTTGGTGAGCGTGCGCGGGATGGTGACATCGAGATACACGAGCTGATCGCCGCGGCCTGACGAACCGAGGTGCGGTACCCCCTTGCCGCGCAGCCGGACCATCTGACCGTGCTGCGCGCCGCCCGGCACCTTCACCGCGGCCGTCGCGCCTTCGATCGTCGGCACCTCGAGGTCCGCGCCGAGCGCAGCCTGCGCCGGCGAGACGCGCAGCACGTGTACGAGATCGTCGCCCTCGCGGCGGAACAGGGTGTGCTCGCGCAGGCGGATGAGCACGTAGAGATCGCCGGAGGGTCCGCCGCGCAGACCCGCCTCGCCTTCGCCGGCGACACGCAGCTGCTGGCCGTCGTCGATGCCGGCGGGGATGTCGAGCGGAAGCTCGTGATCGCGCCGCTCGCGCCCCTCGCCGCGGCAGCGCGTGCAGAGCGCGTCGACCGTCTTGCCCGACCCGCCGCAGCGCGGGCAGGTCGACACGTTCACGAAGCGGCCGAACACCGATTGCTGCACCTGGCGCACTTCGCCGCGACCGTTACACGTGCCGCAGGTCGAGATCTTGGAGCCCGGTTCCGCGCCGCTTCCTTCGCAGCGCTCGCACGTCTCGAGCCGCGGCACGCGGATGGTGCGCGCTCCGCCCTTCACCGCGTCGATGAGCTCGATCTCGATCTCCATGCGCAGGTCGGCGCCGCGCATCGGTCCACGCGGCTCACGACGGCGGAACTCGCTGCCGAAGAACGTCTCGAATAGGTCGCCGATGCCGAAGTCACCGAGGCCCTGGCCGCTGCCGAACATGTCGTAGCGCTGGCGCCGCTCGGCGTCGGAGAGCACCTCGTAGGCCTCGGTGATCTGCTTGAAGCGCTCGGCGCCGTCCGCCGCTTCACCGACGTCGGGGTGGTGCTGCTTCGCGAGCTTCCGGTACGCGCTGCGGATCTGGTCCGGCGTCGCGTTGCGCGCGACACCCAGAAGCTCGTAGTAGTCGATGCGTGTCCCAGCCATCACTGTCATTATCCCGGCTCATGGACGATCTCTTCCGTATCACGACGCAATTCCTGCACGTCCTCGCCGGGGTGCTCTGGATCGGGGGCGGCTTCTACACGCTCTTCGTCCAGCTCCCAGCGCTCCTGGCCGCACCGGCAGCGGCGCGCGGGCCCGTCACGGCGCAGCTGGCGCCACGGCAGATCTTCTACATCCTGCGGGTGGCCGAGCTGACGCTGGTCACCGGCGTCCTCAATCTGTTCGCGACCG
The DNA here is from genome assembly GCA_040003565.1 of Chloroflexota bacterium. Classification (GTDB taxonomy): domain Bacteria; phylum Chloroflexota; class Limnocylindria; order P2-11E; family P2-11E; genus CF-39. The sequence continues at coordinate 5,698 of JBDUCG010000094.1, forward strand.
GTCGCGCCCAACAGCTCAGCGAGCCGCTGGGGTCGCGCTGGAGCATCGTCCTGGGCCTCGGCATCCTCCTCGCGATCGGTCTCTATACACTCGTCCGCGCGACGGTGGTCCCGTGGACGCAGCGGATGCTCACGCTGGGTCCAAAGGCCGCGGCCGGTGACGCCGCCGCGGCGGCCGAAGCCGGCCAGATCATCCAACGCATCCGAACGGTGGGGCGTATCCAGATCGCGCTGGGCACGCTCATCATCCTGGCGATGGTCACCGCCCGACTCAGCTGAGCCGTGCCCCTCGTATTCGCGGCGATCGCGCCGCACGGCAGCATGGCGATCGCGGAGTGGTGCAAGCCCGACGAGCGGAGCCTCGCGGCGAACACGCGCGCCGCGATGGTGGAACTGGGCCGCCGCTTCACCGCGGCGACGCCGGACGTCACCGTCGTCTTGACACCGCACAACATCCACGTCGAGCGCGGCATGGCCGTCGTCCTCGCGGGCACGATGGCGGGAACGCTCGAGAGCGGCGCCACGCCGATCTCGATGCGCTGTCCGGTCGACCGCGAATTCGCGATCGACATCGCGGTCGCGGTGGGCGAAGCGGGCGTGCCGATCGCGGCCGTCAGCTACGGAGCGAACGACACCGCCGCCGCGGTGTTCCCAATGGACTGGGGAACGCAGGTGCCACTCCACTTCATGGGCGGTCGCGACGACCCGCCGAAGCCGATCGTCATGGTCGCGCCCGCGCGCGATCTTCCGTGGGATGCGCACGTGAGCGCGGGTCACGCGATCGCGAAGGCCGCCGGCGCATCCGACAAGCGCGTCGCGCTCATCGCCTCGTGCGACCACGGGCACGCGCACGATCCAAAGGGACCATACGGCTTCAGTCCGGCGTCGAAGGAGTTCGACGACCGCGTCGTGGACCTCGTGAAACGCGACTCGCTCGGGGAGCTGCTGCGCTTCGATAAGGCGTTCGTCGCCGAGGCGAAGGCGGACAGCTTCTGGCAGATGCTGATGCTGCACGGCGCCATCGCCGACAAATGGGCCGGCGAGTTCCTCTCGTACGAGGCGCCAACCTATTTCGGGATGCTCTGCGCCGCGTATTTGCC
>JBDUCG010000095.1:0-6788 GCA_040003565.1 Chloroflexota bacterium
CGCAGCAACCTCATGGTCGAGGGCTGGGGCCTGTACGTCGAGGAGCTCATGACCGAGATCGGCTTCCTCGACTCGCCCGAGACGCGACTGCTGCGCCTGAAGGATCTCCTCTGGCGCGCGGCGCGCGTCGTGGTCGACGTGGGCCTGTCGACCGGCGAGATGACCTTCGACGAGGCGGTCGCGTACATGGTCGAGCGGCCCAAGCTCGAGCCGCCGAACGCGATCGCCGAGGTGCGCCGCTACACGCTCACGCCGACGCAGCCCTCGTCGTACGCGCTCGGGCGCGCGGCGATCCTGGATCTGCGCGACAAGGCGCGCGCGAAAGGGTGGGGGATGCGCTTCTTCCACGACAAGCTGCTCGGCGCGGGCTCGCTCCCGCCGAAACTGCTCGCGCGCGACGTCGATCTCTAGCGGTCAGCGCCTCGCTCGTACTCGATGAGCCGCTCGCAGTAGACGATGGCCGCGTCGGCGTCCGCCAGCTCGCCCAGCGGTAAGAGCCGCTCGCCGCTGGGGGCGTAGCGGCCGATGAAGTACGTCCCGGCCGATCGCCAGCGATACACCTTGAACAGATCGCCATCCGGACCTGCGCGAAAGGTGACCCACTCGCGACCCGCATTCGAGGTCTGGAGGTCGAGCGCGCCCGCACCGCGCAGGCGCTGCATCAACCGGTCCGTGTCGGCAGCGGCGCTCTGCCGCGACGCCTCGGACGGCGCGGTCGTGCACATCGCGTTCTTCACGGCAGCGATGAGCCGGTCGATGTCAAAGGGCTTCGCGACGACCGCCGAGACCGCGGACGATCGGGCGCGCTCACTTTCGCGGAGCATCGCCTCGTCGCGGCTCGACGGCCGGCCGCTGAGCAGCACCGTCGGGATCGGTGGCCGGCGATCCGCGAGCGATCGCGCCAGGGCCAGGGTTCCGCGGAGTGCGTGCCGGTGCCATCCAGCACGACGCAGTCAGGCGCGAGGTCTTTGATCGTGAAATCGATCGTCGCGTCATCGAGCCCGTAGAGGCACGACACCGCGAAGCCTTCGTCGGCGAGGATGCTCTGAACGAGGTCCGCGACATCACGGTCGTCATCCAGGACGACGACCTTCTTCTTGCTGACAGCCAAGCCGCGACCCTATCAGCGCGTTCCCGGTTACGCCCTCACGAAATCGCCCATCGCTTCGTTACGAACTGATCGCTCCGGCAGCGGAGGCCGTCACCGCGTGCGGTGCGGAGAGCGAGATGAGCACTCCGCGCGGGCTCTCAGGCGCGACCAGGATCAGCTTTCCGGACTGCGCCTGCATGAGGAGCCGCGCCAGGTCGAGATCGTTCTCGCTGATCGTCGCGCGCGTGCGAATCTCGACCACGCCGTGGTCCGCGGAGTCGCGCACCAGGATCTCCACCGATTCGTATGGTGCGGCCTCGATCGCCCGGGAGATCACGCTGGCCACGGCATGACGCAGGCGATCCGGGTCGGCGCGAACAAGCACGGGCGCGTCGCCGGTGCTGAGATGGAGCTGATCGCGCCGGATCGACTCGGCGACGGCTTCGCGCACGAGCTCGCGCAGATCCACGCGCTCGGACCTGAGTCGCAGGTGACTCCGCTGGAGGTCGCCGACAGCGAGGAGATCGGTGGCCAGGAACTCGATGTCCTGCGCGTGATGTTCGATCGCCTGCTGGTTGGCGAGCGCAGCCTTGTCCCCGGGAAGCAATCCGACTCGGAGTGCCGCGGTCCGTGACCGCAGCGCCGCGATCGGCCGCGGGAATTCCCGCTCGAGCACCCCGAGAAAGGTCTCTCGCTCCGCGTCGCGTGCAATGTGCCGCGCGCGCTCCTCGTAGAGACGGCTCGCGAGGAACGCGGCGGCGGCATAGACGACGAGCCGCAGCGTCGCGTTGAAGACGACCGAGCTCTGGGGCGCGGCCCGAAGAAGGTCATCGGCCACCAGCTCAGCCACGATCGCCCCGACCGCGGCCACCAGCGCGGTCGACCGTCCGATCCACCACGCGGCCCCGACGACGACGGCGAGGTAGAAGAACTCGAAGTCGACCTCGGGCGGCGTGATCAGGTCGACCACGCCGATCAGGGCGATGAGCAGCAACGCCACGGGAGCTCCCAGCCAATGGCCACGCACGGCCGGCGAGTCTCGCAGGTCTGCGCCGGGTGGTGTGGTCAACTGGGTTTCGGGCACGCCCGCTGCGCGGAGGAGGAGCCCGAGCACGCGTCGGTCGCCGTGCCAATGCTCGGCCACGACGCCTTGTCCAGCGGTCCGCACGACGTGACGCAGGATCAAGGCACCCACCACGGCGTCGTCGAGCGGGCCGATGACCGGGATGAATTCCGGAATGAGGTCGATCGGCGACGCGAACCAGGCCAGGCCGATCCCGACCAGGATCTTGGAGCTCGTGGGGACCCGCGGATCGCGCATGAGACCGTGAAACAGGCGTGCGAGATTCGGAAGCAGGAGCGCCAGCTCGCGCACCGCGCCTTTTCGGCCGGTCACCCAGAGAAAGAGGAGGACCGCGAGCCAGACGACCACGGCCGCGGCCAGGGTCGCGAAGACGATCTCCACCGACGTCAGGCTACGCGGTGAACCCCGGAGGCGTCGTGCTCATAGAGTTGGTTGATGTCCACTCGGCCGATGCGCTTCGCGACACAGGCCGGAGCCGCTCCAAGCGGGCAGGAGTGGATCGACCGCGCGAAGCGACTCGAGGCGCTCGGCTACGACACGCTCGCGATGCCCGACCACATGATCGGCGGTGCCTGGGCGGCCATGTCCGCGCTCGCGGTCGCGGCGACCGTCACGCAGAAGCTGCGCGTGGGCACGCTCGTCATCGACAACGATTTCCGCAACCCGACCGTGTTCGCGCGCGAGTGCGCGACGCTGGACGTGTTGACGAACGGGCGCTTCGAGCTCGGTATCGGCGCGGGCTGGCTCGACCGCGATTACCAGAGCACCGGCATCGCGTTCGACCGCGGCCGCGTGCGCGTCGCGCGCCTCGCGGAGGCGGTGACGCTGATGAAGCGGCTCTTCACCGAGGAGCAGGTCACGTTCGCGGGCGAGTTCTACAAGGTCGAGAAGGCCGAGAGCCGCCCGAAGACGGTGCAGCAGCCATACCCGCCGTTCCTCATCGCCGGCGGCGGGCCCGACATCCTCGCGCTCGCGGGACGTGAGGCGGACATCGTCGCGATCGTGCCCTCGGGCATCACCGGATCGGGAGAGATCGCGCCGGAGAAGTTCCGGCTCGAGACGATGCGCGAGCAGATCGGCATCGTGCGCGACGCCGCCGGCGCGCGCTTTGATGACATCGAGCTGTCGATGTTCCTCGACTGCACCCTCACCGACGACCGCGAGAAGACGATCCTCGAGCTCGCCGAGAAGGCGAAGGTCGACCCCGATGTGCCCCGGAACAACGCCTACCGCGGGATCGGGACGCTGGGCGAGATCCGCGATCACATCGTGCGCCTGCGCGACGAGATCGGGATCACGTACTTCTGCCTGCGGGGGCCAGACGTGGAGAAGCTCGGGCCCATCGTGCGGGAGCTTCAAGGGCCCAGGCCTGTGATCACGTCGGCCCCAAGCACGTAGTCGAGCTCGTGCGTGCATTCTGAGGTCGCAGTAGAGGCGGTCCGCGCATTTGTCGCACTGGTCGCGGCGGCCGGTTTGTTTGTGCTTCTTGCCCGGCGACTCCGTCTTCCGGACGAGCTGGTCCTCCTGATCGTCGGGCTTGCCGCCGCGCTTGTGCTGCCTACACGGATCGAAGTGACTCCCGAGCTCGTGTTAGTCGTACTTCTTCCGGGCCTCGTCTTCGAGGCCGCATATCAGCTGCGGATCGGCGAGCTGCGGCGCACCCTGTGGGCGGTCGGGCTCCTCGCAATTCCGGGCGTGCTGATCGGTGCCGTGATCGTCGCGGTCGTTCTTCACTTCGCGATGGGCATGCGGCCCGAGATCGCATTCCTCGTGGGCGCGATGGTCTCCGCGACGGACCCGGCGTCGGTAGTCACGGCCTTTCGGCGCGTGCGCGCTCCGGCCGGCCTCGTGACACTCGTGCAGGGCGAGAGTCTTCTGAACGACGGCACCGGCATCGTGCTGTTCACTCTGGCGCTGCAGGTCGCCGCCGGACAGACATCGTTCGGCTCCGCCGCGGCCGCGGTGTTGGTGTCGGTGGTGGGAAGCACCGTTATCGGTCTGTTGCTCGGCGTCGTGGCTTCCCGACTCATCGCCACGATCGATGACTTCGTGGTCGAGATCACGATCTCCATCGCACTGGCGTATGGCGCGTATGTCGCTGCGGACGCTTTCGCTCTCTCGGGCATCATCGCCACCGTCGTGGCAGGGATCACCCTCGGCAATTATGGCCAGCGGATCGGCATGAGCGAGAGAACTCGCAACGCGCTTGACATCGTTTGGAGCACTGTGGCATTCGTGCTCACCGCACTGGTCTTTCTGCTCATCGGCATCGCGATTCGGCTCGATTCTCTCGCCGAGGCGTTGGCTGCACTGGCCTGGGGTGCCATCGCGATCGCAGTCGGGCGGGCGATCGTCGTCTACGTCATGGTCGGGGGTGCGTCTCGACTGAGGCGGGCTTTAGGTCATTCGGAGGTCCCCCTGCCCTGGTTGCACGTGATGTTCTGGTCCGGCCTGCGTGGCGCGGTCGCTGTCGCGCTGGCCCTTTCCCTTCCCCTCGATCTCCCCGAGAGGCAGATCTTGCAGGAGACGGTGTTCGGGATCGTGTTACTCACTATCGTCGTTCAGGGAACGAGCGCACCCACAGTGGTCCGGCGCATGCTCGGACGCTCTCGTCCCTGAGCGGTCGCGAGGAGCAACGGGCGCGGCCCCACAAGCCCGAGTTACGTCGGAGGGACCTCTTCCGCCGACAGGGGGAGCGTGAAGACCGCGCGCAACCCTCGGGAGACGGGCCGACGGGACAGCAGCAAGGTGCCCCCGTGCGCTTCGATGATCAGTCGCGCCAGCTCGAAGCCGACGAGGCGCTCGTCGTCAAGCGCGGGTCGGAGCATCGTGTCGTCGGGCCCTGCGCCTGCGGAAACGGTGACTCTCACGTCGCCGGCGCTGCGGTCCACGTCGACGCGGATGTCTTCATTCACGCTCGCGCCTGCCTCGTCCAGCATGGCGGTGATGGCCTGGCCAAGGCGCGCTGGGTCCGCGCTCACCAGGGTCGGCTGCTGCTGATGGACGGTCACGAGGATGCGCGCCTGATCGGCACGCTCTCGCACCAGCTCGGGGATCAGCGAGCGAAGCTCTAGGGAACGACGCACAAGGCTGAGATCGCCCGACTGCAGCTGGCCAAGGGCCACGAAGTCGCGAGCGAGAAATAACATCCCTTCGGCGTCGCGACGGAGCTGCTGCAGCTCCGCGGTGCCGGCAGTGCCCACCTTCAAGAGCCGGTCCAGCGCTTGTACGTGCGCGACCGCCGGACGCGGGAGCTCGCGCTCAAGCACTCGCAGGAACCGGCCACGTTGCGTGTTGGTCTCGACGAGTTCAGCACGATCGTGACGGAGACGATCAACGAGCAGCGCCGCCGCAAAGAACAGGAAGCTCCGGCTGGCGGCGTTCCAGGCCACGGCGCTGATGGGGGTCGACGGTCGGACCGCAGCGTCAGCGGCGAACCAGGCGATGCTCGCCGCAGCGGCCACCACCACGCCCGTTGCACGGCCGCCGTACCACGCGGCGGGGAGGATCGCAAGAAGATAAAAGAACCCGAATCCGAAGTTTGGTCCGGTGACCTCATCGAGCCACCCGATCCCCGCGACGAGCGCGAGCCATCCGGCTGCGATCAGGAGCGTCGACGCGTTGGCTCGCCTACTCACCGATGGAGGCTGCGACCGTCAGCCCCGCGCCCGCATCCCCCGGTCGGGGGAGGCTTGGATCTAGGCGGCGGTCTCGACCGAACCCAGGACCTTGCCGTGGAGCTTCGCGATGTCCACGACGGTCTGAAGACTCGCCGGCTTGCCGAGCACGTCGAGCGAATACGCGCACAGCAGCGAGAACGGGTGATGTCCGAGGAGCTCGTTCCAGAGATCCTCAAGCTCGAGCGCGCCGCGGCTGTTGCCCTGTCCCCAGAGCATTGCGACCATCTCGCCGAACGCGCGCACGCGCGGATTCGTCGCGTGCGTGCGCAGCAGCTGCCCGCCCACGACCTCGCTGAAGCGCTGACGGTCGGGCTGGCCGTTCACCATGAACTGCTCGAGCGTCTGCGCGGCGTCGAGGGACACGTAGTCGCCGCTCTGCCTGAGCGCGCTCACGTCGAAGCCGCGCGCGCTGAGACATGCGTCGATGCTCTGGAGGTGCTCGGGATTGCAGATGAGGATCGCCGCGTCGCCCTCTGTGAAACCCTCGCGCACCTACTCGCAGACGCGGTCGATGAGGGACGAGGGGCGATCATAGAAGTGCACCGAGTGGCGGATGAGGTTCTCGCTCAGTTCGTGCGGCGTCACGTCGATTCCCACAGGCAGAGTCTAAGCACGTTCGACGCCAAAGCGCATGACGAGGCGCAGGCACCTCAGCCGTGGAGTCGAGCATGGACGCCGCCTCGGGCTCGCTCGCGCGCGCACGAGCGCATCTGCGCGAGCGAGTCTTCGAGCCGCGCCACCTCTGTGGGATCGTGGACCTGCTTCTTCGGCAGGCGGGTGAGGAGATAGACGAGCTGGGCCTGCTTCAGGAGGGTGAGGAGCGCCTTCTTATCGCGGGCGGAGACGGCCACGGCGCGAGAAGACTAGGGCTGTTCCCAAGGCACGAGGCCGATCTTGCGGCCCACGGCCAGCGCCGGGTCGTTCGGGTCGAGGT
>JBDUCG010000096.1:0-6770 GCA_040003565.1 Chloroflexota bacterium
AGGACGTGCGGACGCGGCTCCAGGGCGAGCTCCAGAAGATGCGCGACAACACCGTGGCGTTCGCGAATAGCGAGGTCCAGCGTGAGTGGCGCGAGCTCGTGAGCAAGGTGGCCGTGTGACCGGTAAGCCGGTCAAGGTGAAGATCACCTACTGCGCGGAGTGCGGCTATGAGTCGCAGGCACTCGATCTGACCAGGGCGTTGATGTACGAATTCGGGGGAAAACTGTCGGGGATCGAGATCATCCCGTGGGAATCAGGCACGTTCGACGTGTCCGTCGACGGCGATCTCGTCCATTCGATGAAGCGCGACGGCGGTTTCCCCGAGCATGCGACCGTCAAATCGGCCGTGCACCAGCGCATCGGAGCGACGCCCGGCGTTTAGTCGCGATTAAATCTCGTCACGCAACTGACATGGGATCGTTCACTCCCTACACTCAGCCGCGCACCGGCGAGGCGCCGAGCGAATTCAGGGAGGGGATCCAAACGCATGGCCGCACACCGTCTACGCGCGCGTCTTGGACGCGTCCTTACCACAGCGACCGTCACCGCTTTGGTGGCGAGCATGGCGATCGCTTCCACAGCGCTCGCGGAGGCTCCAGGCAATTCGAAGCTTTCGAAGCAGGATCGCGAGCGTCTCGCGACGGCAGCCGCGAATGGCTCAGCGACGGTCACGATGCTCTTCGCGACAGTGGAAGCATCGACCGCGGCGGTCGCGAACGCGCTCACGACGCTCGGTGCGACCGTGCGGAAGCAGGACGCCGACGTCGGCTACATCCGCGCGGACGTTCCGACGGACAAGGCCGACGCCGCTGCGAAGCTGGCCGGCGTGGTCGGATCCGAGCTCGACCAGACATTTACGATCGACCCGCCTGACGCGGACGGGGACGTTACCGCGGCGATTCCGCCGGACAACACGCCGGCGCAGAACCCGTATATGCCGACGCGCGACACGGGCGCTCCGCAGTTCGTCGCGGCGCACCCGACGTGGGACGGTCGGGGTGTGACCATCGGCATCCTCGACCTGGGCACCGACCTGGGCCACCCGGCCTTGCAAACGACTTCGACGGGAGAGCGCAAGGTCACGGACTGGCTGACGTACACGGACCCGACCACCGACGGCGACCCGTCATGGGTCCCGATGACGACCACGGTCACGGTGACCGACGGCACGTTCACGGTCGGGACGGGCGCGACCGCCCGCACCTACACCGGCGCCCCGAACGGGACGTGGCGCTATGGCGAATTCAGCGAAGCCAACATCGCGTTCTCTCGCTATGGCGGCACGGCCGCCGCCGAGTACATGATCAACTGCGCGACGGGCGCTCCCGCGCCAGGCACGTTTGCTCCCGGCCCTGGTACGTTCGGCGGCGACCTCGACCGTGACGGCCACTGCGGCGATATCTTCGCCATCCTCTGGGACGGCAGCGCCACCGGTGTCACGTGGCGTGACTCCGACGCTGACCTCTCATTCGCGGACGAGTCCGCGATGAGCGGATACAAGACGTCATTCCAAGTGGGTGAGTACGGCCACGACAACCCCGCGACCGCGATCCGCGAGTCCGTGCCATTCATCTCACAGGTGGACGCCGCGGGCTTCGTGAGCCTCGGCGTCGTTTCCGGCGCGCACGCGACTCACGTCGCGGGCATCGCCACCGGCGGCAAGCTCTTCGGCGACGCCACCGGCGCCGCTCCGGGGGCGCAGGTCGTCTCGATCCGGGTCTGTCTCTTCACGAGCGGGTGCACCGCGCACGCGCTCACTGAGGGCATGATCTACGCGGCCAAGAACGCGCACGTCGACGTCATCAGCATGAGCATCGGCGGCCTGCCGTCGCTCAACGATGGCAATAACGCGCGCGCGATCCTTTACAACCGCCTTATCGACAAATGGGGCGCGCAGATCTTCCTCTCGGCGGGCAACAGCGGCCCCGGCGTCAACACGATCGGCGATCCGGCTGTCGCGACCAAGGCGATGGCCATCGGCGCGTACTGGACCAGCGACTCGGTTCTCGCGAACTACGGCAACGTCGTTCCAGGCCCCGAGGCGCTGCACGACTTCAGCTCACGCGGACCGCGCGAGGACGGGGGCCTCAAGCCTGAGGTCGTCGCCCCGGGCAACGCGACCTCGAGCGTCCCGACGTGGCAGGCGCAGCAATGCGTCGCGCCGATCGTGTGCTCGCCCGGCCTCGGCATGTTCAACGGCACCTCGATGGCGGCGCCGCAGGCATCGGGCGCTGCTGCGCTTCTGCTCTCTGCGGCCTTCCAGAGCGAGGTCGGTCACAAGCCCGCGCAGATCCGCGAGGCGATGACCTCATCGGCTCGCTACCTCTCCAACTATCAGGCCCATGAGCAGGGCTTCGGCCTCATCAATGTCGGTGCGGCGTGGGACCTGCTCAAGACCAACCTCAAGACCCAGGACATCGATTCGTCCGTCCCCGTCAACTCGAAGCTGAGCGGCTTCCTGGCGACGCCCGGCGTCGGCCGTGGCATCTACGAGCGCGAGGGCCGTCACCCCGGTGACCCCGCCTTCACGCGCACATACACATTCACGAAGAGCGATGGGGGCGGCGCGACATACAACCTGAGCTGGCGCGGCAACGACGGCTCGTTCAGCCTGCCGGCCGGCCAGACCACGCTCACCATCGGCAACAAGGGCTCGGCCACGCTCACGGTCACCGTCAGGCCGCGCGCCGCCGGCTCGGGCGTCAGCAGCGCTCTGCTGCTCCTCGATGACCCGAAGACGGTCGGCGTCGAGTACGCGACTCTCAACACGATCATCACGTCGATCCCCCTGACGGCGGCCAACAACTACATCGGCACGGTCACCGCATCTGCCAGCAAGTTCCAGGCGGGCCAGGGGAAGGCGTTCTTCGACGTACCGCTTGGCACCACCGCGATGCGCATGACCCTGAATATCACCAACAACGGCCGCGTGAACGCGACAGCGCTCCATCCGTACGGCATACCGCTGACCGCTGCAACTCAGGCGATCGGGTTCACCACGGGTCCGGCGAGCGACTCACGCGTGCTAACCACAGGACCTACCGATGGCGTCTGGGAAGTCGTGTCCGCCGCGAGCCGCGCGGCGGTGCCGAACGACTCGACCTACACGGTCAGCTTCGAGGCGTTCAAGGTCACGCTCTCGCCCAACCCGCTCATCGTCACGCCGGCCACCGTCGGCACCCCCTACACGCGTACCTTCTCGGCGACCAATGACTTCGCGCAGATCAGCGCGACGCAGACCGTGACGGCAACGCTCGCGAGCGTCCGCACCATCAACGGCTCGATCAGCGAGGCTGGCGGTCCGCAGACCATCGACATCACGCTCCCGGCGGGCCTGAGCTCGCTTAACGTCACGATCGGTGGCGCGAGCGATCCAGGCGCCGACCTCGACCTCTACGTCTACGACTGCACGGCCCCCGCGCCCGCACCGTGCGTGCTGAGGGGTTCTGGCACGACGGGTAGCGCCAACGAAAACGTCACCGTCACGACGGGCCTTAACGCAGGTGCGTGGAAGGCTGTCATCGATCCGTTCGCTGTGCCGGCGGGTACGACGACGTTCACCTACAGCGACGCGTTCTCGCGGCCAACCGCGTCGGCCTACGGGACGATGACGACACCCGCGACGTCCGCGATCCCGACCACACGCGCCTCGGGCGCGACATGGTCCTTCGATGTGACGGCACAGGCCAACACCGCGGCCGGCACCGGCCGGTTCCTCCGCGGCACCGCGTCAGTCCGGCTCGGTGCGACTAACGGCCCGGTCCTCGGTAGCGCCTTCCTGATCCTCGAGACCAACCCCTAGCTCAACTCGCACCTAGCGAGATGAGGCCGCCGGAGCGATCCGGCGGCCTCATACTTTGTGGTGTGAGGGAGCCGCTCGACACCTTCAAACGTCCGCTGCGCGATCTGCGCGTCAGCGTGACCGACCGCTGCAATTTCCGCTGCGTCTACTGCATGCCGAAGGAGGTCTTCGGCAAAGACTTCCAGTTCCTCCCGCGTGGCGAGATCCTCTCGTTCGAGGAGATCGAGCGCCTCGTACGCGTCTTCGTCGGCCTCGGTGTCCAGAAGGTGCGGCTCACCGGCGGGGAGCCGCTCGTGCGGCGCAACATCGAGCGTCTCGTCGAGATGCTCGCGAAGATCACCGACCTCGACCTCACGCTCACCACGAATGGATCGCTGCTCGCCTCCAAAGCTCAGGCACTGCGCGACGCGGGCCTGAAGCGCGTGACAGTGAGCCTCGACTCCCTCGACGACGAGGTCTTCAAGCGCATGAACGACGTCGACTTTCCAGTCGCGCGGGTGCTGGAGGGTATGGATGCCGCGGACGCGGCGGGACTCGCCCCGCTCAAGGTGAACATGGTGGTGAAACGCGGCCTGAACGAGAACAGCATCCTGCCGATGGCGCGTCACTTCCGCGGGACCGGCCGGATCCTACGGTTCATCGAGTACATGGACGTCGGTTCCTCGAACGGCTGGCGGCTGAACGACGTCGTATCGGCGCGCGAGATCGTAGCGACGATCGATAAGGAGCTGCCGCTCGAGCCGGTCGAGAAGAATTACCAGGGCGAGGTCGCGGAGCGCTGGCGTTACCGCGACGGCAGCGGCGAGATCGGTGTCATCGCGTCGGTCACGCAGGCGTTCTGCGCGGACTGCACGCGCGCGCGGCTGTCGGCGGACGGCTCTCTCTACACGTGCCTCTTCGCGACGCAGGGCCACGATCTGCGCGCCATGGTGCGGAGTGATGCGACCGATGCGCAGCTGGCGGACTCGATCGCCGCGATCTGGACCGCGCGTGATGACCGCTACTCCGAGGTGCGCTCGGAGGAGACCGCCGGCCTCAAGAAGATCGAGATGAGCTTCATCGGGGGCTGAGGGTGATCGCAAAGGAGCTCGAGGCTCTCGCGCGTCTTCACGAGAGCGGCGCGCTCACTGATGAGGAGTTCGCGCGAGCGAAGAAAGCCGCTCTCGATCGCGATGACCGACCGGAGGTCGCCGCAGAGCCCCGCGAGAGCGCATCGCTCGGTAACGCGGCGAACCGTTATGTGACCTTCCAGATCGCGATGACCGCCGTGGGTCTCGTGATGTTCGTCTTGGTGTTCATTTTCGTGTTCCTGCCGCAGCTGAACGCGTTCCCGCGTCCGTGATCGCGTCGTTCTGCGGCTGACGCGGCGTCAGTTTGGCGTCGGCACCCGCAGCGCGTCCTCGAGCTCCTCGGCCAGGCGTTCGGCCGCAGAAGTATTGATGCGAAGCCGCTCCAGGCTCTGCGCGACCGTCTCCTGGATATCCGGCGTGCGCTTCGCCTCGAGGAACGCAGCCGCCTTCTCCGCGAGGCCGCGCTGCGTGAGCTGGCTCACCGCGGTCACGTAGCCCTGCTTCAGCAGCGGCGCCATGTCCGTTCCTGCGACGTCGCTGTCCCAATGGGCGTTCACAGCGTTCCAGGCGGCGAGACGCGTGCGTCGTGACTGCATCATCGGAATGAGCATCAGCCCGCGGTCCTGGACGCGGATAAGAGGCGAGAAGATCGCTTCCGCCGTGCGCTGCGCGAGCTCGGGGTCTTCGAAGAAGATGAGTCCTTGGCGGAAGCGCGCCTCCTCTTGCGCGTCCGAGGCTTGCGACTGCTGCATGCGCAGGACGTAGCGGTCCCACAGCGCGTTGTCGCCGACGGTCGCCGCGACGGCGACGACCGTACCGGCCACGTCGGGGCTGAGCCGTTCGCGGCCTTCGAGGTGATCGCGAACGCGCCGCTGCGCCTCATCGCGGACGTCTTTGGCGCGGGCGTGGAAGCCGAGCATCGCGATGGCGCGCGTGCGCTTCTCGCGCACGTCGGTGTCGTCGCCGTCGCGAACTGTCCAGCCGGCCTCGTCGAGGATCGGCCGGTAGAGGTCGTCCACGAGACGCGCGAACGGACGCTCGGTCGCGTCGCGCACGGCGTAGTTGCCAAGCCACGAGAGCGAGTCGCCGATGGCCGCGAGGACCGCGCGGTCCTCCTCGCCGCGCAGCGTCTCGAGACGCGCGAGGAACATCGCGAGCGTCGCCTTCCCGTGACGCGCGAGCGCCCAGAGATCGTCGACGAGCGAGAGCCGTTCCTCGGCGGCGAGGTGCGCGATGCCCGCGTCGAGACGATCGCCTTCGAACGCGCTCGCGAAGCGGAAGCGGTAGAAGCCGCGGCCGCCGGCGTTCGGGAAGAACCAGGTCGCGCCGGGAAGCCGGACGACGCCGCTCTCCGCGCTCAGGACCGAGCGATGCTCGCGCACGCCGCCCGCGGTCCCGTACTTGATCACCAGCGGAACGGGCCAGCGCTGCGGCGTCGAAGCCGCCTCGGTGTCGGAGAAGTAGCGAGTCTGCGACAGCTCGAGCTCGAGGCCACCGTCGACATCGCGTGCGCGGATGTCCATGAGCGGGTGGCCGGACTCCTTGATCCACGCGTTCGCGATCGACGTCACGTCCTGACCCGATGACTCGTCCAGCGCGTGCCAGAAGTCGTCCGCGGAAGCGTTCGCTTCGGCGTGCCGCTTGAGATAGATGCGCACGCCTTCGCGGAACGCGTCTTCGCCGAGGTAGCCCTCGATCATGCGCAGGACCGCCGCGCCCTTCGTATAGGAGATCGCGTCGAAGCGCTGCGACGCTTCCTCGGCGCTCTTCGCTTCGACGGAGATCGGGTGCGTCGACGCAAGCGCGTCGAGGTTGAAGGCACTGGTGTTGTCGCCGACGAAGTCACGCCAGTAGCGCCACTCCGGATTCAGCGCGGCGGTCGCTTTCTCCCCGACGAA
>JBDUCG010000097.1:0-6708 GCA_040003565.1 Chloroflexota bacterium
CGCGTTAGCCCCCAACGACCCGGCGGATGTCCGCGATGCTCACGACGACGAGCAGCAGGAGCAGCAGCACAAAGCCGACCGCGTGAATAGCTGCCTCGACCTGCGGCGAGAAGCGCTTGCGGAAGATCCCGGCGACGAGGACGAAGAACAGGCGTCCGCCGTCCAGCCCCGGGAACGGGACGATGTTGAGGACCGCGAGGTTCACCGACAGGACGCCGACGAGCTTGAGGAACGTCGGAATGCCGAACTGCGCGACCTGCCCGGTGACGCGGAAGATCTCGATCGGGCCGCCGACGGTTGGGCCACCGCTCGAGGTGCGCGGCGCCAGGAGCTGGCCCGGAAGCTCGGCGATCTGGCCAATGACCTGTCCCGAGAGCGACACCGCTTGCTGGAACGCCTGGGGCAGCGCGACGGCGACCGCGCCCTGGACCTCCTCGAGCCGGATGCCGAGCGGACCTTCGCCTTCTGGCGGCTCGGGACGTGGAAGTGCCTTGATGGTTAGCGCGCCGCTGCCTCGCTCGATCTCGAGCGTGACCTCTTTGTCGGGATGCAGCCGCGCCTGGCTCGTCACGTAGCTCACAAGATCGGTCGAGCGCGTGATCGGCTTGCCGTCGATGGAGCGGACGATGTCGCCGACCTTGATCCCCACCTGTTCCGCGGGTGAGCCGGGCGCGACCTGATCGACGCGCACGTCGCCGGTCGACGCGGTCGTGCCGGTGCTGAACGCGATCGTGAGCACGACGAGCGCGAGGACCATGTTCATCGTCACGCCGGCGGCCAGCACGATGGCCTGGGCCCACCACGGCTTCGAGCTGAAGGAGCCGGGATCGCCCTCGCCCGCCTGATGGACCCTGAAATCGTCCTGTCCGAGGATGCGAACGAAACCGCCGAAGGGGATCGCATTCAGGCTGTAGTCGATGCCCGCGTGCCGGATCGCGGCGATGCGTGGCGGGAAGCCGAATGCGAACTCGAGGACCTTCATGCCCAGGAGTCGCGCCGTGAGGTAGTGACCGAACTCGTGCACCGCGATGATCACGGTGAACGTGAGCAGGAACAGGATGAGCGTCGGGATGAAGTCCATCTCCGGTTACGCCAGCGCCGGCGCCGCTTCGAGAGCGGTCCGCACCGCACGGTCGATGCCGAGGATCTCGCCGAGATCGGGCGACGCCGGCGCGCGCTGCGCCGCGCCGAGCGAGGCGCCGCGACGAAGATAGGACGCGATCTCGTCGAAGCGGATCTCGCCGCGCAGGAAGCGCGCGACCGCGACCTCGTCGGCGGCCGAGAGCCCGATCATCGCCGCGATTTCGGCCGAGCGCGCGGTATCGAGCACCGCTGCGAGGCACGGATAGCGGCGCGCGTCCGGCGCGCCTTCGAAGCGCAGCGTGCGCACGCGCGACCAGTCGAGGCGCGCCGCCGGCGACGGCGCGCGGTCCCAAAGCAGCGCGTATTGGATCGGCAGGCGCATGTCCGGCTCCGCCAGCTGCGCCTTCACGCTGCCGTCGCTGAACTCGACCAGCGCGTGGATCACGCTCTCGGGGTGCACGACGATCTCGATGCGGTCGTACGGGATCCCGTAGAGCCAGTGCGTCTCGACGACCTCGTAGCCCTTGTTCGCGAGCGTGGCCGAGTCGATCGTCACCTTCGGTCCCATCTTCCACGTCGGATGGCGCAGCGCCTCATCCGGAGTCACGGAGCCGAGCTCGTCGAGCGGTCGCTGGCGGAATGGCCCGCCTGATGCGGTCACGGCGACGCGCGACACGTTCTCCATCTTTTCGCCGACCAGGCACTGCCACAGCGCGCAGTGCTCGCTGTCTACCGGACGGAGCAGATCCCCCGCCCCGCCGGCGAGCGGCGCGACGAGGTGGCCGCCGGTGACCAGGACTTCCTTGTTCGCGAGCGCGACGCGCTTTCCGGCGCGCAGCGCGGCAAGCGTCGGCGCGAGTCCTGCGATGCCGGGCGTCGCGACGAGCACGAGGTCCACGTCGGCGCGGGTCGCGAGTTCGCAGAGCGCGTCATCGCCGTCGCGCGACTGCAGCGCCGTCGCGGCGGCGCCGGTCTCGCGGGCGAGCGCGTCGAGCGCGGAGCCGTTGCGCGCCGACGCAAGCGCGGTCACGCGCAGGCGGTCGGGATGCGAGCGGACCACGTCGAGCGCCTGTTGGCCGATCGAGCCGGTCGCGCCGAGGATCGCGACTCGTGTCACCACCCGTCCATCATCCCACCCACGCGCGCGCCTTAGCTGTACGCGCCGCGCGCCAGCCAGAGGACGAAGGCGACCGCGGGCGCGACGAGGATCAGGCTGTCGATGCGGTCGAGCACGCCGCCGTGGCCCGGCAGCAGCGTTCCCGAATCCTTCGCACCTGCCGCGCGCTTGATCGCCGACTCGATGAGGTCGCTCGCGAAGCCGACAGGTCCGACGAGCACGGCGAGCAGGAGCGTTGGTCCGGTCTTGATCCCGGCGGAAGCGGCGATGAGAAGGACGACGACCGCCGCCGCGCCGACACCCGCGAGCGTGCCCTCCCAGGTCTTGCCCGGGCTGATGCGCGGCACGATCTTGCGGTGGCCGAATCGCGCGCCGACGAGGTAGGCCGCGACGTCGGCGGCCCACGTCGGAACGAGTGCGAGGAGCAGCCAGACCGGAAGCGATCCGAGCCAACCCTGCGTCGCCGCGTCGCCCGCCATCCACAGCTCGATGAGGAAGCCGAAGAGGTAGCCGAGGTACAGCGCGCCGCCGAGCGTCAAGAGGGCACCGAGGACGGCGGGCGCGGGACGACCGCGCAGACCCTGCTCGATGAAGACCGCGATGGCGACGGCGCCGAACGCGACGACACCGGCGAGCGTCCACACCGTTAACTCGCTCGGCGATCCGGCGCCGTACAGATGCGCCGCGATGAAGAGGACGACGAAGACGACGCCGACCAGCCATGGCTGGTACGAGCGGTGGCGAAACAGCGCGCGCAGCTCCAGGTATCCGAGGAACGCGAGGATCCCGACCAGGATCGCGAACGTCGGGGAGGGTGCGAATAACGCGGCGAGCACGACGACGCCGTACACGAGCGCGGTGACCGTGCGACGCTCGAGATCGGGGACGCCCACCCTCGGAACGCTAGCGCCCGAAACGCCGTTCACGTTTCGCGTACGAGCCGAGCGCGTCGTCGAGATCCTTCACCGCGAAGTCCGGCCACAGCACCGGTGTCGCCCACATCTCGGCGTACGCGACCTCCCATAGCAGGAAGTTCGACACGCGCAGCTCGCCGCCGGTGCGGATCAGAAGGTCGGGATCGGGATGCGTCGGCGCGTATAGGCGCGCCGCGATGGCGGCCTCGTCGACCGCGTCGGGCGCGAGACCGTCACCGACGATCCGCCGGACGGCGTCGACGATCTCGGCGCGTCCGCCGTAGTTGAATGCGAGCGTCATGACGCCGTGCGCGCACTTCGAAGTCGCCTCGACCGCGCTGGCGATCGAGCGCTGCAGGCCGGGCGAGAGCTCGTGAAGCCTGCCGATCACCTCGAGGCGCACGTCGTCGCGAACGAGCGAATCGGTCTCGCGGCGGATGGTCTCCTCGAGAAGACCCATGAGGCCGGTGACCTCTTCGGGATCGCGCGACCAGTTCTCGGTGGAGAACGAATACAACGTGAGGTACTCGACGCCGCGCTCACGCGCCGCGCGCAGGGTCTTGCGGATCGTCTCCACGCCAGCGCGGTGGCCGGCGATCGCCGGCAGATGGCGCTCGCGCGCCCAGCGGCGGTTGCCGTCCATGACGATGGCGATGTGCCGCGGGATGGCGCTCATGGGATCGCTAAACGGCGAGGATCTCTTTCTCTTTGGCTGCGCCGATCTCGTCGGCCATGAGGATGTAGCGGTCGGTGAGCTTTTGCAGCTGCGCCTCGAGGCGCTTCACGTCGTCGGTCGACACGCCCGCGCTCTTCTCTTTCCCGCGCATCTCCTCGTGCGTGTGGCGGCGCAGCGTGCGGATCTCGACCCGGCCTTCCTCGACCTTCTTGTGCAGCACCTTCACCAGGTCGCGCCGGCGCTCCTCCGTGAGCGCGGGGATGTTGAGCCGGATGTGCGCGCCGTCGTTGCTCGGCGCGAGGCCAAGATCGGACGACATGATCGCCTTCTCGATGGCCTTGATGAGGCTCTTGTCGTACGGCTGGATGAGGATCTGCCGCGGCTCGGGCGCGTTGATCTGCGCGAGCTGAAGGAGCGGCGTCGGCACCCCGTAGGCCTCGACCTCGAGCTGCTCCACGAGCGACGGCGCCGCGCGGCCGGTCCGCACGGTGGCGACGTCGTGCTTGAGCGCGTCGATGGCCTTCTTGAACCGCGCCTCGGTCTGCGCGAGGAGGTCTTCGAGCGTCACGAGCTGTGCACCAGCGTGCCGACGTGCTCACCCTTCGCGGCACGGACCATGGCGTCCTTCTGCGAAATGTCGAAGATGATGATCGGTATGCGGTTGTCCTCGGCCAGCGCCGCGGCGGTCGCATCCATCACGGCGAGCCGCTTATCGAGCAGGTCGCGGTGCGTGAGCTGGTCGATCTTCTTCGCGTCCTTCGTGGTACGCGGATCGGCGTCGTACACCCCGTCGACCTGGTTCTTACCCATGAGGATCACGTCAGCGCCGATCTCCGCCGCGCGAAGGGCCGCCGCCGTATCGCTCGTGAAGTACGGATTGCCGGTGCCCGCGCCAAAGATGACCACTCGGCCCTTCTCGAGATGCCGGATGGCTTTGCGCCGGATGTATGGCTCCGCGACGTCCTGGATCGTGAGCGCCGACTGGACACGCGTCTGGACGTCGAGCTGCTCGAGCGCGGACTGCAGCGCGAGGGCGTTGATCACCATCGCGAGCATGCCCATGTAGTCGGCGGTCGCGCGGTCGATGCCATGCTCGGCCACGGCCGCGCCGCGCATGAAGTTCCCGCCGCCGATGACGATCGCCACCTCGGCGGGAAGCGCCTGCAGCTTGCGGATCTCCTCAGCGAGGTACTTCACGTACTGCGGCGAGATGCCGAACTTCCGGTCGCCTAGAAGTGCCTCGCCGGAAAGCTTGAGCAGCACCCGGCTGTATTTGGCCGCGCCCTCCGTCATCCGGGGGAGTTTAGGACTCGCCCAGGGCGAAGCGCTGGATGCGGCGCACGTGGACGTTCTCCTTGGTCGATGCCGCCACGGTCGTAACAAGGTCCTTGATGGTCTTCGACCCGTCGCGGATGTACGGCTGATCGAGCAGCTCGTCGACACTGGCAGGGTTCATCGCCGCGACCTGCATCGCGATCTCCTGCGCGAGCTTCTGGAACTCGTCGCCGCGCGAGACGAAGTCCGTTTCGCTGGCCAGCTCCACGAGCGCGCCGATGCGTCCGTTCGAGTGGATGTACGAGGCGACAAGTCCTTCCTTCGCCTCGCGGTCGGACCGCTTCGCCATTGACTGGACGCCCCGTTCCTTGAGGAGCGCGAGCGCCTTCGCGAAGTCGCCGCTCGTTTCCTCGAGCGCGCGCTTGCAGTCCATGACGCCGGCGCCGCTTTCGCTGCGCAGGCGCTGAACGTCCTTTGGATCGATCTTGGTCATCATCGCTAGCTCTCCTCGGTGGTCTTGATGTCGGTCGTGCCTTCGGGTTCCAGGTCCGCGCTGACGTCCTCTTCATCCTCTTCGGGCTCGGGCTCGTAGACGCGAGGCGTGCGCTTGGCGCGGGGCATGCCGATGCCCTCGAGCTCGGCGGCCGTCGTCGACGGTGCGTAGCCCATGTCCTCGGGACTCGCCTCTTTGCGGCTCGCGTCGAACATCGCGCGTCCTTCGATGATCGCGTCCGCCATCTTCTGGCAGATGAGCTTCACGGCGCGGATCGCGTCGTCGTTCGCGGGGATGATCACGTCGATGAGGTCCGGGTCGCAGTTCGTGTCGACCATGGCCACGACCGGGATCTCGAGCCGGCGCGCTTCCTCGACGGCGATGTGCTCGCGGTGCGGATCCACGATGAAGAGCGCTGACGGATGGCGCTTCAGCTCGCGCACGCCGGAGAAATAGCGGTCCAGGTGCGTGAGCTCGTCGTCGAGACGCAGTGCGTCCTTCTTCGGCATCGTCGCGAAGTCGCCGCGCTCCTTGCGCTCGTGCAGCTCGTTGAGCCGGTTGATGCGCTTCTGGATCGTGACGAAGTTCGTCAGGAAGCCGCCGAGCCACCGCTGATTGACGAAGTGCATGCCGGCGCGCTTCGCCTCTTCGGAGATCGACTCCTGCGCCTGCTTCTTCGTCCCGACGAACAGGACCTGTCCTCCGTCGGCGGCGAGATCGCGGACGAACACGTACGCCTCTTCGACGCGCGTGAGCGTCTGCTGCAGGTCGATGATGTGGATCCCGTTCCGCTCCATGAAGATGAAGCGCTTCATCTTCGGGTTCCAGCGGCGCGCCTGGTGCCCAAAATGGACCCCGGACTCCAGGAGTTGCTTCATGGTGACAACGGCCACGTGGGCCTCCCTTTTTTCCTCCGCCTCCGTCAACTCGCTTCGGGTCGCTGCCACGCGGTGAGCGTGAAAGGCGAGGGCCTGAGCGATCGGGAAGGCGTGCGTGATATCGGGCGACGCCCGATCCGACCTAAGTGTATGCGAAAACGGCCCAGTCCCGGAACAAAAACGAGCGGCCCGGTCACCCGGGCCGCTCGTGGGCTGCGATATCGCAGACGCTTAGGTCAGGTTGTTGCCGATGTTGCTGAAGATGTTCTGGA
>JBDUCG010000098.1:0-6703 GCA_040003565.1 Chloroflexota bacterium
GCGGGCCTACGGACGCCGGCGGAAGGTGCGCCCGCCGCCGCCCTGCACGGTCCCGGGAGCGCTGGTGCGCGTCACCGCGAAGCTGCTGCCGTCGGCGCCGAGCGTCGAGGGCTGGGCGATCGCCTGACCCGCGCGGTTGATCATCGCGACCGGCGTCGCGCCGAGCGCGCTCAGGTTCAGCGCCTTGCCGTCGCGCACCGCGCTGCCGGCGGTGAAGCGCACGGTGCCGAAGTCGTCGAGCGGGATGATGCCGCGGCCCGAGCTCGGCGCTTCCTGCACCCACTCCGCGGACGAGCGCGACGAGCTGTAGGTAACGGTGCGCTGGTACGACCCCTTGGTCGTGTTGTTGTCCAGCTTGATGAGCCACGTCCCGTTGGACTGCTCGGTGATCGTGACGGTCACCGAATCGCCGGGAGCAACGTCGAGGGAGACCGTGTGCGATGTGTCTGGCAACATCTCGATCCACGCCTCATAGCTGACCGAGCCGCCCGAGACCGTCGCCTGCGTTCCCGCCTGGATGAGATCGTTGCCGCTGAGGCCGCCGATGCCCACCCATGTCGCGTCGGCGCCGGTCGTGGTTGCGCCGACTTGCGGGACGATCCAGGTGCCGGTCACCGACGTGTACGTGCCGCCGTTCGCGACGTAGCCGGACCAGTTGCTGGAGGTGTCCGACACCTGAGCGGGCGTCGTCGTGGTCGTGTCAGGTTGCGTCTGAGCGGGCGCCCGGCCAGTTCCGGGTGTGACGCTCTGCGCACTGGGCTGCACGTCAGCCCGGATCCGCCATGTGCCGCCATCGAGGACGAGCGCGTAGTCGTTGCGGTCGGTGTGCTGATCCTGCGACCCATCGGTGTACGTGGTGCGCCAGGTCTCGTAGGCGGTGGCCGCGGCGGTCGTGCCGGAGACCGTCACGTCGCCCCACTCGATCCCAACCAGCGCGAAGCCCGTGACTCCGCCGCTCGCGAGATCACGGTTGATCTTCGTCAGCTCGTCGTAGTAGGCGGCGGTCGCGGTATCGCGCATGAGCGTCACGTCCCCGCTCGCGAACGCTTTCTGCTGCGCCTGGTTGGCACGCTCGATCACCTGCTTGATCGCCTCGGCGGTCGCGTCCGATGTAACGGTGGCGGTCGTGGCGGCCGCGGGTGGCTGGATCTGCGGGAAGACCCGACCGAAGTCCACCTGGCCGCCGCAGCTGGTGAGCACGATCGCGAGGACGATGAGGAGCTTTCGCATGGACTACATCCTGCGCCGCGAGCATTGGAAAAGGATGAAAGTTCGCTAAGAGCGCAATAAGAAGGAGCGCCCCGAGCCCGCCGGGCGGCACGACCCATGCTCTTGCGACGGCCAAACGGCTGAATAAAGGAGTGCGCCATGGATGCGCTTGCTTTGCTGAAAGAAGACCACGACAAGGCCAAGAAGCTCATGGAAGAGCTCGCCGCGACGACCGAGCGCGGTGTGAAGACACGCGAAGAGAAGTGGACCAAGCTGCTCAAGGAGCTGACGATCCACGAGAACATCGAAGAGGAGATCTTCTACCCGGCCCTGCACGAGAAACCCGCGCTGAAGGACATCGTGCTCGAAGCGCTGGAGGAGCACCACCTCGTCGACGAAATCGTCGAGCAGCTGAAGGGCACGCCGTTCGAGGACGAGCACTGGAGCGCGAAGTTCAAGGTCACCAAAGAGAACGTCGAGCACCACATCGAAGAGGAAGAGGGCCCGATGTTCTCGCAGGTGCGCAAGGAGTTCTCGAAAGATGAGCTCGAGGAGCTCGGCTCGCAGATGGACGCGGCCAAACAGGAGCAGATGAAGGAGGCGATGCCCGAGCGCGACCAGGTGAACCTCTAGAAGACGACGCCGCGCCTCCGCGCTAACGTCAGGCGGTTGGCGAAACGCGCACGCAAGCCCGAAGGGCCCGGCCTCTCGCTGAAGGGGTCGGGCCTTGTGTTCGTCGGGACACGGGGCGGCGACATCCGCGGCCCTTCGCGCCGCGGCGCCGGGGTCTATGCCTGGGATACGCGCCATCTTTCACGGTATGAGGTGCGACCGCGTGTTGGGACGCTGCGGCTGCACTCCGCTGAGGTCTTACCGGACGGCGCACGTCTCACCTACGCCTTTGGTCGCGGTGTCCACATCGAGCGAGACATCCATATCGACTCGACGATCAAAGACGAGTGGTCCCTGACGAACACCGGCACGCGAGCCGCCACGTTCGATGCCGAGATCGTCGCCGATGCCGACTTCCGCGATCTCTTCGAAGTCAGGCGGCGCGTCCGAACGACCCGCGGCACGGTGCACGACCTATCGGCGGACGCCGGCACGCTCCGGTTGGCGTACACGGCCATCGACGGTGTCGGGCACGCGACCGAGATCGTCGCCCCGGTGACGGCATGGCGGGTCACTCGCGCGCCAGCGCGCGCGCGCGTACGGACCGTCGTTCCGCACGGTGAGCGGCGCGCCTTCTCCATCGAGGTGCGCGTCCGCTCGACGCTCGGATCGCCGAAGCTCGGCAAGCGCGACTGGCCCGCATGGCAGAACACGTCGACCCGCTTCGCGAGCGACTCGTCCGATCTCGACGCGTGGCTCGCACAGAGCTCGCTCGATCTGTTCCTGCTCTCGGACCGCACGCCGGACGGCTACTTCCCCTCCGCCGGGATCCCGTGGTTCGTCGCACCGTTCGGCCGCGACTCGATCCTCACGGCGCTCTTCGCGTTGCCGCTCCGACGTGACCTCGCGCCAGCCGTCCTGCGCATGCTCGCCGACCATCAGGGCAGAGCGGACGTCCCTCAGCGCGACGAGGGACCCGGTCGCATCGCGCACGAGATCCGCCAGGGCGAGATCGTGCGGACCGGCGGCGCGTTCGGGACCCCGTACTACGGCTCCGTCGACGCGACGCCGCTCTTCGTATGGCTCGCGGCCGAGGCAGCGCGCTGGATGCCGGAGCGCGACCTCATCGGCGAGTTCGAGACCCCCGTCCGAGCAGCGCTCGCATGGATGGACGAGCGCGGCGACCTCGATGGCGACGGATTCATCGAATTCGAGCGACAGGCGCCGACCGGGATCCTGAACCAGATGTGGAAGGACTCCGGCGAGAGCCTCCTCGACGCGAAAGGCGATCGGCCGCCCGGTCCGATCGCCGCGCTCGAGATCCAGGCCTACGCATATGCGGCGTGGCGGTCGCTTGCGGAAATCGTCGCCCGCCGCGATGCGCGGTGGGCCGCGTCGCTCGACGCGCGCGCCGATGCGATGCTCGCGCGATTCGAGCGGGCGTTCTGGGTCGAGGAGCGATCCTTCTACGCGCAGGCGCTTGACGGCGCGAAGCGGCAGATCCGTGATGTCGTATCCAATCCCGGTCACGTGTTGTGGGCGGGGATCGCGTCGCGCGCGCATGGACGCAGGGCGGCTCGCCGGCTCCGCGAGCCAGACCTCGCGAGCGGCTGGGGCATCCGCACGCGCAGCTCACGCTCCAAGCACTACGACGCGGGCAGCTACCAGAACGGCGCGGTGTGGCCGCACGACACCGCCATCGCCGCGGCGGGGATGGCCCGCTACGGCGATCGCGAAGGCGCAGCGCGAACAATGCGCGAGATCCTCGACACCGCGACGGCGTTTCCCGACCGGCGCCTGCCCGAGCTGTTCGGCGGCGACCCACGACGAGCGGGTCGATCACCGAAGACCTATCCGGTCGCGTGCAGTCCGCAGGCGTGGTCGGCTGCGGCGGCGTTCCTGTGCGTGCGGACCATGTTGGGTCTCGAGCTCGCACCGGACGGCAGGTCGATCACGCTCGACCCGATCCTCCCGGACGGCATCGATCGTTTCGAAGCGCGCGGTCTTCGCGTCGGCACCGGCACGATCGACGTCGACGTCGCGCGAACGCGCGGGCGATCGCGCATCCGAGACGTGCAAGCAAGCGGCATCTCGGTCACGACGCGATGAGCGTGCGTCATTTGCGGGAGTACGATTCGAAGGCATGGAGGGGGTCGCCACGAGGTGCCTCCGCCAGCACGCGGGAGGTGTCCTTTTGAGAAGTCGCAAGGCATTGCTCTCTGTCATCGCGCTGCTCGCGCTCGTCATCGGAGCGTGTGGCGGAACGGCGGGCACGCCACCAACGGCGACGCTCGGCCCGCTGTCGGGTGATGTCCGGATCTCCGGATGGTCCTCGTCGCCGACC
This sequence comes from Chloroflexota bacterium, assembly GCA_040003565.1. Lineage (GTDB taxonomy): Bacteria > Chloroflexota > Limnocylindria > P2-11E > P2-11E > CF-39. The sequence continues at coordinate 4,166 of JBDUCG010000098.1, forward strand.
GAGGACGCGCTGCTCAACGATTCGATCAAGGCGTTCATGGCGGCGAACCCGAGCGTCAACGTGAAGTGGGAGCCGATCGCGCAGGACTACGAGACCGTCCTGAAGACCAACCTCGCGGCCGGCACCGAAGCTGACGTCTTCTACGCCGACATCTTCTGGGTCGACAGCGTGATGAAGACCGGCAAGCTTCTCGCGCTCGACGACCTGATGGCGAAGTCCGGAATCAGCAAGAACGACTTCGTCCCATCGCTCATCAACGCGTTCACCTACCAGGGCAAGACCTACGGGATCCCGAAGGACTTCAACACGCTCGGGCTCGTCTACAACAAAGACCTCTTCAAGGCCGCGGGCGTGGCGGAGCCGACCAACGACTGGACGTGGGCGGATCTGACGGCAGCGGCCAAGAAGCTCACGACCGGCGGCGTCGTCGGTCTCAGCCTTCCCGCTGACGCGGCGCGATTCGTTCCGTTCCTCTGGCAGGCCGGCGGGGATCTCGCCAACATCAACAACGCCGCAGGCCAGGCGGCCGTCGACTTCTACACCGGCTTCGAGGCCAAGGACGGGGTCTCGAAGCTCCCCTCCGAGCTCGGCATGGGCTGGGCCGGCGAGGCGTTCGAGAAGGGCAAGGCTGCCATGGTCTTCGAGGGCGGCTGGCTGCCGGCGGACCTCAACAACAACTTCAAGAGCGTGAACTACGGTGTCGTGCAGATGCCGAAGGGCTCGGCCGGCAAGGCCAACCTCATCTTCACGGTGTCGTACTCGATCTCCGCGAAGACGAAGAACCCGACCGCGGCGTGGGCGCTCGCCAGCTACCTCACGGGCAAGGAGAACCAGAGCAAGGTGCTCAAGGCAGGGTTCGCCCTTCCGACGCGCACCGCACTCGCCAGCGAGATCACCAACGTGAACTCCAAGGCGATCTTCGATGGCGCTCCCTACGGCAAGCCGTTCAACTACGCCAGCGCGAATACCGGCAAGGTGAACGACGAGATCGCCAAGGCGCTTGAGTCGATCATGCTGAAGAAGTCGAACGTGAAAGACGCGCTCGACAAGCTCGCGACGACGCTCAAGCCGCTGATGACCCCGTAGCGCATGGCGGTGATAGCGAGAGGGGCGGTCCGCCCCTCTCGTTTCCGCTTCTGGCGCCAGTGGCTCACCGCCTATCTCTTCCTCGCGCCATTTCTGTTCTTCCTGCTCGTCTTCGTCGCGGGGGCGATCGTCCTCGCGGTCTACTTCTCGCTCACTGACTACGACCTGCTCTCCGACCCCGTCTTCGTCGGCCTGAAGAATTACCAGAACGCCTTCCAGGACGAGAGCTTCCTGCACGCCGTCCGCAACGTCGCGACGTACACGGCGGTCGTCGTTCCCATACAGACCTTCGTTTCTCTGGTGATGGCAGCGGTCCTCGACCAGAAGCTCCCGTTCCGACGCTTCTTCCGGATCGCGTGGTACCTGCCGTGCGTCGCGTCATCCGTCGTCACGACGCTCATCTTCATGTGGCTCTTCCTGCCCGATGGCTTCATCAATGCGGCACTGGGCTTCATCGGGCTCAACGTGCGCATCAACTGGCTCGGGGACGAAGCGACCGCGCTGCCGTCGATCATGTTCATGAACATCTGGGCCACGGCCGCGACGATGATGCTCATCTTTCTCGCGGCGATCCAGGATGTCCCCGGGCAGATCTACGAGGCCGCACACCTCGATGGCGCGGGGCCGATCCGGCAGTTCTTCCAGATCACCATCCCGCTTCTCCGGCCGGCGATCTTCCTCGTCGTCCTGCTCGGAACGATCGGCTGCTTCCAGCTCTACGACCAAGTGAAGATCGCGACGAACGGCGGCCCCAACGAGGCCACGCTGACCGTGACCTACCTGCTCTGGAAGGAAGGGTTCCGCGATCTGAACATGGGGTACGCGAGCGCGCTCGGCGTGATCCTTTTCGTCGGGATCTTCGTGATCGCGCTCGTGCAGCGCCGCTTCCTCGACGTCAGGCCGGACTATTGATGACGACACAAACAGCCGCCGTCACGGACGTCGCCGTGCCGCGTCCACGGCTCCCCTTCCGGATCTCGCGCGTCCTCTTCCTCGCGGTCGCGGTCATCTTCACGATCCTCGCGCTGACTCCGTTCGTTCTCACGGTCTCGGGGTCATTCAAGACGAAGAGCGAGATCCTCGACTGGCCGCCCACGATCATCCCGCAGGTCTTCCAATGGCAGAACTACGTTGATGTGTGGACCAACTCGCACTTCTTCCCGCAGTGGATCGCGAACAGCGTCTTCCTCGCGGCGTTCCATCTCGTCGTCTACATCGCGATCTGCTCGCTCGCCGGCTACGCGTTCGCGCGCCTCAACTTCCCCGGCGCGACGGTGATCTTCCTCGCGATCCTCGGCAGCATCATGGTCCCGGGTCAGGTGCTCTGGGTACCGAAGTTCCTGATCCTCAATCAGGTGGGGCTCGTCGACAACCTCTTCGGCATCGCGTTACCGGATCTCGCCGAGGTGTTCGGCGTGTTCTTCATGACGCAGTTCTTCAAATCGCTGCCGA
>JBDUCG010000099.1:0-6702 GCA_040003565.1 Chloroflexota bacterium
ACATAGAGCAAGGGCAGGTAGTGATCCGGCGTCGGCACCGCGAGATGGCCATCGGGGTGCTCTTCGTAACGCAGCAAGGCCTCGTTCTCACCCTCATGTAGGTGCCGCTGCACGGCTGCGTCGAAACGCACGGCCCAATCGAAGGGCTTCGCACGCGGATCGAAGTTGACCGCGCCAAGGTTGTGCACGATGTTGCCGCTGCCGAGCACGAGCACGCCTTGATCGCGCAGGGCGCCGATCCGGCGTCCGATGTCGAGGTGGTACTCCGCCGGCTGGGTGAGATCGATCGACAGCTGCACGACCGGTATGTCGGCCTGCGGTCGGACGTGGGTCAGGACGGACCAGGTCCCATGGTCCAGTCCCCAGTCGCCGACATCGAGATCGACGACCGTCGGCCGGATCAGATCGTGGAGCGCGCGCGCCAGCTCCGGATCGCCCGGAGCTTTGTACTCGACGCGGTGGAGGGCTTCGGGGAAACCGTAGAAGTCATGGATGGTCTTTGGCCACGGCATGGCGGTGACCGACGTCTCCGTGATGTACCAGTGCGCCGACACGGCGACGATCGCCCGAGGCGTCGGGATCTGCTTGCCGAAAGCCTTCCAGGCCTCGGAGTAACGGTTTCGCTCGATCGCGTTCATCGGGTTACCGTGGCCAAAGAACACGGCGGGCATTCGCTCTGAGGTCGGGCTCACTCCATTAGTCTGCGCTGAGGGGAATAACGATGATCCAGCAACGGGTTCACTAGACGTGGCCTCCGACTGGAACAAGAAGACAATCGACGACTTCCATGCCAAGGGCGGCAAGGGTGTCGGCCCCTTCGGCGACAAGCTCCTGCTGCTGACGACCAAGGGGGCGAAGAGCGGAGAGGTCCGGACGACGCCGCTGGTCTACCACCGCGATGGTGACCGCTACGTGATCGCCGCCTCGAAGGGCGGCGCGCCGTCCCACCCGAGTTGGTACCACAACCTGGTGAAGCACCCCGACGCCGAGATCGAGGTCGGGACCGAGAAGTTCAACGTACGCGCGAAGTCACTTGCAAAGGGCCCCGAGCGCGACCGTCTGTACAAAGCGCACGGTGACAATTTCGCGGCCTTCCGCGACTACCCGAGCAAGACAACGCGGGTCATCCCGATCGTCGTGCTCGAGCGGGTTCGCTAGCCGCCCTTTTCCCCTCCAGCTCGAACGCCTTTCGCAGCATGCGCTTCACGGCCGGCCGAGCCGCATCCGCCGGCGTACGGAGCTTGATGGCCCGCATCTGCTTCCCGCCGCCCTCGAGCAGACCGCTGTCGTCGTCGAGGTCGCGGCCGCGGTAGAAGAAGAGCCACGCGTATGTCGGGAACGTCCCGATCCCGACGACGTACTCATCGTCGACCGCGTAGCGGACCAGCTTCCACATCGCACTCTTCGACTGGGGCTTGCGGGAACCGTAGGCGGTCTCCTTCGCCTTCGGCGCGATCGCCTTCACGGTACGGCGCGCGGCCCGCACGATCGGACGCACACCTGTGGGGGTCTTCGCCAGCAGCTCGGTGACGCTCGGAGTTGTTGCCGGCATCGGACGCTCCTTTAGATCGATCTACTTCCCGTGATACGACGAGCGAAAGACCAGCAAATCGACAACATCATCGGTGACCAGGGCGGACCCGTCGACGAGGACCGGATGTGGCACGCCGCGCGCATAGGATTGCCCTCCCATGGCGAAGCGTCGATCGGTTCGGGACCTCCTGCGCGTGAAGCCCACCAAGGGCCAGCTCACGCTTGCCGACATCGACCCGGAGACGACGCCGGGCGTGCGCAAGAAACGGGCGCGCGCCGAGGCGAAGGCGGACGCCGAGAAGCTCCGGCAGCTCCAGGAGCGTCTCTACGCGGAAGGAAGGCAGTCGCTCCTGCTCGTCCTCCAGGGTATGGACACGTCCGGAAAGGACGGGACCATCATCCACGTGATCGGCGCCGTCGACCCGCAGGGCGTGAGGATCACCGGCTTCAAGGCGCCGAACGCCGAGGAGCGCCGTCACGACTACCTCTGGCGTATCAGGAAGGCGCTTCCCGCCGCACGCGAGATCGGCATCTTCAACCGCTCGCACTACGAGGACGTCCTGATCGTTCGTGTGAAGAAGCTCGTGCCGGAGCGGGTCTGGTCGAAACGCTACGGGGAGATCAACCGTTTCGAGCGCGAGATCATCGCCTCGGGCACGACGATCGTGAAGATCTGTCTCCACATCTCATTCGATGAGCAGCGCAAGCGCCTCGTTTCCCGTCTCCTCGATCCGACCAAGCGTTGGAAGTTCAATCCGAACGACCTTGAAGAGCGCGGCCGGTGGTCCGACTACATGGTGGCGTACGACGCCGCGTTGTTCCGATGCTCGCCGCCGAAAGCTCCTTGGTACGTCGTGCCGGCCAACAAGAAGTGGTATCGCAACTGGGCGATCACGAAGATCCTGATCGAGACACTTGAAGAGATGGATCCGCGCTATCCCGAGCCGGATCTCGACATTCCCGCCCTCCTCGAGCAGCTCGCACCTTCGACGAAGGCGCCGCGAGCCTAGTGCTGCGTGACGAGGCCGAGCTTCTGGTAGATCTCGCGCGTCGCCTTTGAGAAGTTGAGCGTGTAGAAGTGCAGTCCGGGAACGTCGAGGTCGAGGAGGTCGCGGCAGAGCTCGGTCGCCACCTCGATACCGCGCCTCCGGATCTCCTCGCGGTCGTCTCCCCCCGCCTCGATGCGGCGCACGATGTCGTCGGGCACCGCGTAGCCGGAGAGCTGCGCCATGCGCTGGACCGAGACGAGTGACGTTATCGGCATGATCCCGGCGAGGATCGGCTTGGTCACGCCGAGAGCGGCCATCTCGTCGCGAAGGCGCTCGTACTCCTCGACCTTGAAGAAGAACTGCGTGATGGCGAAGTCCGCAAGACGGAGCTTCTCCGCCAAGTGCTCGCGGTCAGATTTCAGGTCCGGGGATTTCGGGTGCCCGGCCGGATGCGCCGCGACCCCGATGGACTCAAAGCCGAGCCGGCGTCCGAGCTCGACCAGCTGCGAGGCGTACTCGAGCTCCTTATAGGACTCCTCTTTCGGCAGCGGATCGCCGCCCAGCGCGAGCAGGTTCTCGAGGCCGGCGGCCCGGAAGCCGCCGATGATCTCGCCCAGCTCGAAACGCGGATGGGCTACGCAGGTGAGGTGCGGCATCGGTGTGAGGTCGGTCGTCCGCAGGAGATCGATGACGACGCGCGTCGTCCGCTCGCGCGATATCCGGCCGCCGCGATAGGTCACCGAGACGAACGAGGGCTGGAGGGGTTGGAGGTCGGAGATCGTCCGCGTGAGCAGCCGCTGTTCGTCTTCGTCCTTGGGTGGGAAGAACTCGAACGAGAAGGTGCGCCCGGCCGCGAGGAGGTCGGTGATCCGGGGCATTTGCGCGAGTCTACTGAGACGCGCAGCATCGCCGCGACATGTCAGGGCGGTTTGTCACGCGTGGTTTCCAGGGCAAGCCACGGGCGACCGGCGCCGCGGCGGATCGCATCCCACCCGGCCAATACCTCGCCAAAGACTTCCCGGTCCTCTCCGCGGGCCCGACGCCGAACGCCAATCTGCGGCTGTGGTCGTTCGCGATCGACGGTCTGGTCAAAGAGAAGGTCACGTGGTCCTGGGCCGAGTTCCAGAAGCTTTCGGCGCAGGATTTCGTCGTCGACATCTCCTGCGTCACCAAGTGGACGAAGCTCGACACGCGCTGGCGCGGCGTGAGCGTCGATACGCTCCTCGAGTCCGTCGAGCTTGATCCACGCGGCGGCTTCGCGACCGTGTACTCGGAGGGCGGCTACACGACGAATCTCCGGCTGCCGGATCTCGTCAACGGTCAGGCGTTCGTCGCGTACCAGTACGACGGCGCGCCGCTCGATCCCGAGCACGGCGGCCCCGCCCGTCTCGTCGTGCCGCACCTCTATTTCTGGAAGAGCGCGAAATGGGTCCGCGGCCTCCACATCACCGAAAAGGAGACGCCGGGTTTCTGGGAGTCGTTCGGTTATCACATCCGCGGCGACCCGTGGAAAGAGGAGCGCTACAGCGGCGACTAGCGAGCGTCGCATCCTCGAGTGGCAGCTGGCGACGATCACCGCCATCCGCGGCGAAACGCCCCGCGTGCGGTCGTTCACGCTCCAACTGCCGAACTGGACGCCACACCGTCCGGGCCAGCACTACGACCTGCGCCTGACGGCCGCCGACGGGTACAGCGTGCAGCGCAGCTACTCGATCGCGTCCGGTCCCGAGCGCGAAGGCGAGATCGAGATCACCGTCGAGCGCGTCGCGGACGGAGAGATCTCGCCCTTCCTCCACGACGTCGCCGTGATCGGCGACCGCATCGAGGTCCGCGGACCCATCGGCGGCTACTTCGTCTGGCAGGCGGCGCTGGGCGGACCACTCCTACTCGTTGCGGGCGGCTCGGGCATCGTGCCGCTCATGGCGATGATCCGCCACCGGGCCGCGACATCGCCGCGCCCTGCGACGCGCCTCCTCTACAGCTCGCGAACGCCGGAGGACATCATCTACGCCGACGAGCTGCGAGAGCTCGCGGCGCGGGGCGATGGCCTCGAGGTCCTGCATACCCTCACGCGCTCGCAGCCCGCGGGATGGACCGGCTACGCCCGGCGCATCGATGACGCGATGCTTGCCGAGGCCCGACCGGTCGGCGGCGCGCCACTGGTGTACATCTGCGGACCGACGCCGCTGGTCGAAGGCGCGGCGAACGGACTGGTTCGCATCGGCGTGCCGGCGCAGCGCATCCGCACCGAACGCTTCGGGCCTTCCGGGAAATAGGAGGTCGTATGGACGAGACGACACAGGACGAGCGCACGCTCGACGCGAACGCGGTCGCGGGGATGCTCGAGGAGGTGTTCGGCGCTGATATGACGGTGGCCGACAGCAAGTGCGGTGGATGCGGACGCGAGGCTGAGGTCGGCACGCTGCTCGCGTATACGAACGCGCCCGGCGTCGTCGTGCGTTGCCCGACGTGCAGCACGGTCATGCTCCGCATGGTGGAGACCCCGCGCGGGACGCTCATCGAGGCGAAGGGTCTGGCGTACATCCGGATCACGCGTTAGGCGCGCGAGCGCGGATCATCCGCGCCCGCGCGCCCTGAGGCTACGGCTGTGTGACGAACTGCCCCAGGAAGGCACGCGCCTGCGGCGTGTCGATCCGGTAGTCGACGTTCGTCGCGAAACAGAAGACGTCGCCGGTGATCGTGATGCTCACCTGCGTGTTCGTTTCCGTCGCCCCGGCACCGAGGAACTGCGGTCCGCCCGAGTCACCGCTGCATGTCCCGCCGTCGCCGGTCGCCTGGTTCTGCGAGATCCGCAGCCAGGTGTTGTTCAGCGCGTTGAATTCACCGGCCGCGTACCAGCGCTCCATCGGGAAGTCGTGCGTGATGCCGCCGGGTCCGGTCTGAGGCTCTTGGATGCCATAGCCAACGGACGTAAATGTCGTTCCATTCAGCGTCCCATTGGCTTTCATCTGGTCGAGAAGGCCCGCAGTGGGCAGTCGCACCGGAGCGATGCTCTGCGCCTTGTCCAGGATGATCACGGCGATGTCACCGGTATCCGACTGTGCCTGGTCGTACAACGGGTTGCTGTGCATCGTGCCGTGGATGAGCTTCGACTTCTGCGTGAACTTGGAGTCGAAGGTGACCCACACGTCCGAGATCCCTTGACGCTCGAGGTACGTCGTGCAGTGCGATGCGGTGAGGAAGACGGTGGGCGCGATGAGCGAGCCACTGCACAGGATCCGATACACACCGTCGCTGCGCAGCCTGATCATCGCGCCGACGTTGGGATGAAGGTTGCCATCCGGCTGTCCATAGGTGATCGCCGCGGCCGGCTCGCTGGCGGTGAGCATGGCGACGACGAGCACTGCGGCGATGCGCATCAGATGGTTTGAGATGGTTCGCACGTCTTTCTCCTTCTCGACGCCTAGTAGCCGGTGCCGTAGGCCAAGCGGGAAACCTTCGCCAGGATCTGCTGCTGGTAGTACACGGGGCCGCCCTCGTCGGCGGTCACGCCCGAGGGGTAGTGCGTCGACACGAAGAACCCATAGATGTTCCCGGCCGAGATCGCGAGGCCGAAGTAGTCGCCGATGAACGCACGTTCGGTGCATGGGTCGCGATGCGCGGCGCACGCCATCTGGCCGATGCCGTCGACGTGCTGGTCGGGATTCATCGGGTCCCAGGTGTAGCTGGTGAAGCGGGTGTTCGCGAGCTTCGCACGCGCACCGGTGCCCTTGTCCTTATAAGCCTGGAGCGTCGTGTCGATGCAGAAGTTCGTGCGGCCAACGTCCGCGGGCAGCACGCCCGGATCGCTCGGGCACGCCGCGCGGCGGTCGTAGAACGCGATGGCGACGGCGCCGTTGGGACCGGCCGCGACCGTGGGTTGGAACTGATCGGTGTAGCCGAGCGCTGAAGACTCCGCGTTGTCGTTGACCTTGACCGGGGATGACCACGTGGCTCCCCCATTGGTGGACTGAACGAACTTGACGTCCATCTGGCCATTCGCGAAGTCCCAGTCCTCATATGCCGCATACAGGTGACCGGCATACGTCGGACTCGCGGCGAAGCTTTCGGTGACGCCATCGCGGAAGGTCGTGTTCGGCAGACAGCACGACGGGATCACGCCGATGCCCGAAACGGCCTTACTGAATGTGAACGTCAGGCCATCGTCCGTCGACTTCGC
>JBDUCG010000100.1:0-6566 GCA_040003565.1 Chloroflexota bacterium
ACGATCGCTTCCATGCGGTCGGCGTTGGTGACGAAGTACGCCGAGATGTATCCGCGGTCGATCTGCATGCCCTCGACGAACTCGGTCTCGAACTGCAGTCCCTTGGATTCCTCGACGGTGATCACGCCCTCGCGGCCGACCTTGTCCATCACGTCCGCGATGAGCTGACCGATGGTCTCATCCGCCGCGGAGATCGTCGCGATCTGCGCGATCTCGGCCTTGCCCTTGACTTCCTTCGCCTCGGCCTTGATGGCCTCGACGATCGCCGCGCCACCCTTTTCGAGGCCGCGCTTGAGGAGCATCGGGTTCGCGCCGGCGGCGATGTTGCGGAGACCTTCGTGCACGATCGCCTGCGCCAGGACGACCGACGTGGTCGTTCCGTCACCGGCGATGTCGTTGGTCTTGGTCGCGGCCTCCTTGAGGAGCTGCGCGCCCATGTTCTCGAATGGATCCTCGAGCTCGATCTCGCGGGCGACGGTGACGCCGTCGTGGGTCACGGTCGGCGAGCCGAACTTCTTGTCGAGCGCGACGTTGCGGCCCTTCGGCCCGAGCGTGGTCTTCACGGCGTTCGCCATGACGTCCACACCTTGCTTCAGCTTCTTTCGCGCTTCATCGGTGAATACGAGTTGCTTTGCCATAGATTCCCTCTCCCTTATTCGTCGATGCGCGCGAGGACGTCCTTCTCGGAAACGATCAGGTACTCCTCACCATCGAGCTTGAATTCAGTTCCGGCGTACTTCTGGTAGAGGACGCGGTCGCCCTCCTTGAGCTCGACCGGGACGCGCTTGCCGTCGTCGTCACGGTCGCCGGGGCCGACCGCGAGGACGCGGCCTTCCATCGGCTTCTCTTTCGCGGTGTCGGGAAGGAAGATCCCACTCTTGGTGGTCTCCTCGCGGTCGAGGGCCTTGATGACCACGCGGGATCCGAGCGGCTTGAGCTTGACCTTCTCTGCGACTGCTGCCATGTGAATTTCCCCCTTCACTTCGCCCACGCCGGTGCCCGGGTGGGGCTGTCGATTTGAATTAGCACTCGCCCTGGTGGACTGCTAACACTGTAGGCCAGCGCCGAAAAGCCTGTCAAGGCAAGCGGGCGGTCGGTTTCGGGTGGAGGCGCTGGTCGCGCGCGAGGGCGGCTAGACGGTGGCCGGAGCGGGCACCCGCTGGCGTGTCGCTGCCTCGCGGCGCTCGTCCTCGATCATGCCGATGAAGGCATCGACGGCGGTCTCGCGCCACTGCGTGCCGCGGCAGCGCAGCAGCTCAGCGCGGACCTTCTCCCAGGCCATGCCTTTGCGATACGGCCGGTCGCTGGTCATCGCGTCATAGGTGTCGGCCACCGAGATCACCGAGACCTCGAGGGGCAGCTCGTCGCCCTGAAGGCCACGCGGATAGCCCTTTCCGTCGTGACGCTCGTGATGCGCGAGCACGAGCTCGGCGCCCTCCCAGAACTCCGGCAGCCGGCGCAGCAGGCGGTGGCCGATCTCGACGTGCCGCCGCATCTCCGCCTGCTCACCGTCGTCGAGCGGGCCGGCCTTCAGCAGCACGAGGTCGTTCGTTCCGATCTTGCCGATGTCATGCACGCGCGCGGCGTCGCGGATGAGCTCGACCTGCGTGTACTGGAGCCTCAGGCGCCGCGCGAGGCGCTCCGCGAGCGCCGCGACGCGCTGCGAATGGCCGTGCGTGTACGGGTCGCGCAGGTCGATGAGGTCCGCGAGCTCGAGGATCGCTGCGCGCGTCTGCTCGCGGACCCGCGCGCTGTCGCGGAGCGTGAGCAGCATCGCGACCATCGGCACCGCGAACAGCACCAGCGCGAGCGGCTGCCCGTCCGCGGACACCGCCGCGATCGCTCCGAGCAGGTAGAGACAGGTCATCTGGGCGAGGTCACGCCGGTGCAGCGACCACCACGCCGCGAACGGCCGCCGCTTCATCTGCAGCGCGACCGCGATGTCCACGAGCGCGGTCTGCGCGAGATAGCGCGCGGCAGCGGCGGCGATGATCGGCTGCGGCTGCGAGAGCATCGGGCGCGCGCCGTCGGCGAGGGCGAGGTACGTGGCCGCCGCGGCGCCGGTCGCGAGCGCGGACACCGCAGCGGTGAACGCGCGGTTGTACCAGGGCATGCGGGCGTTGCGGAGGTGCAGCCCGAGCAGCGCGCTCACAGCGGCGACGAGGATCGAGAGGAACGGAGAGAGCAGCAGCGCCGCCGCGAAGAGCGGCGTGTCATCGACGGTGAGCTTGACCTTGAGCGACAGGTGAACGGGCCACACCTGCGCGATCGTCGCGAGCCCCAGGAGGATGCCCACCACGAGCAGGTCCTCCGTCGCCGCGGGCCGCGGCCCGAACGTCGCGAGCGCGAGCGCGGCCCCCCCGGCGAATATGACGCTGACGATGTACGAGCGCAGCTGCCAGCGAAGCCGCGACATCTACGGGAGGAGCAGCGTGTATTTGGCGGTCGTCACCTGGTTCGACCTGCCGGTCACGGTCGTCGTGAGGAACAGGCCGGTCCCCGTGACATGCGTGTATGTATCGAACGACGTGGTCGAGTTCACCGTCACGCGCCCGACCACGGGCAGGCCGAGGAGGCCCCACCAGCGGGGCAGCGACTTCGTGACCTTGCCCTGCACCGGCACCGTTCCGGGCAGCGTCAGCACCGCGGCGATGGCGTTCTCGGGCACGAGGAGCTCGACGACGACCGCACCATTGATGTCGTTCTTGTACGCGGCCGAGAACATCGTGGTCACGTCGATGACGTTGCCGTTCACGATGAAGGTCGGATCCTCAGAGCACCATTCCACGCCCGCGTCAGCTTTGCCGGCGGACAGCGTGGTGACGAGCAGCGCGAAGACGAAGACATAGCCGAGACGACGCATCACTTCCACCCCACTTGACCTTGCCACCAGTACTTTGGTCAGTGGTGTCAGTCTCCATGTGCACGCGCGCGCGTTGTATCGCGGCCGTGACAAGAAACCTCAAAGGAGGGTAAACGCGCTAGCGCGATGTGAGCGAGAGGGGATCGATGAGCTCACCGTTGCGCCACACCACGAAGTGCACGTGAGCGCCGGTGGTCATGCCGGTCATGCCGATCGCACCAATGATCTGGCCCTCTTGCACCTCGTCGCCCGCCGCGACGCCCGGCGGCGCGATACGGTCATCGAGGTGCGCGTACAGCGACACGAGACCGCCGACATGCGCGATCAACACGACCATCGCACCGTCCGGAAGATGTCCGACCCAGACCACGCGGCCCGGCGCCGCGGCGACGACCGGCGTGTACATGCGGGCGGCGATGTCGATGCCCTCGTGGAAGTGCGCGTAGTACACGCCGCCGTACACCCTGGACGGCTCGAACCAGTACGGGGTCGGACCGAATTCCTGTGTGAGCTCGCCCACCGCTGGCGTCATCCATGCCCCGTTCGCCGGCGGGATCGCTGCATACGGTGCGAGTGCCACCGCGTCGGCGGCCAGCGCGACCGACTGTTGCTTCAGCTCCGTGCGCAGCGCGCGCATCTCAAGCGCCGCTTCCTTCACAGCCGACGAGAGGCTGGTCAGCGCGGGCATCTCGGAGCGCGCTGAAAGACGTACCGCTTCTCGCTCGAGGCGACCGCGGACCGCGCTGGGCTTCTCGGTGAGCGCCGCGAGCGTCGTGAGCTGCGCGAGGTTCTCGCTGCGCGCCGCGTCGACGTCCCGCGCCTGCTGCTGGAGTGCGGCCAGGTCGCGCGCGGAGTCGTTGGCGAAGTTGATTAGCGTCTCGTACGAATTGCTCTTGGGCGCGCCGCGCGGCGCCGGGGCCGCACGTGGCGGGGTCGGTGGATCATCTGCGAGCGCGGGCGCCGCCGTCGTGAAGAACAGAAGGGCGGCGACGCCCGCGATCACAGCCTTCCCCCAAGGCCCGCGAAGAACCAACCCATTTCCCATCGCCACGAACCATGACGGCTTGAGGCGTACACCGACAAGACGAGCCGTGTACGACCGATAGGCACAGGACTCGTTCGGTCGCATGACGTTCAAGCGTGCGATGCCGCAGGCAACGGACCAGCGTCATCCGCACACGTGCGCTAAGCGGGCGAAGTGTCAGCGCTTGGGTCGGAATGTGTCATTCGTTGATACCGGACCGCGACTCGCGAACGCGCGATCTGCTCGCTTGCTTACCCCTGTGCGCGGGGGTCCACGCCGCGCGAAGTGCCTCGACGAACTGCTGCGCGGCCGGCGTGAGCGGCACGTCGCGCGAGTGGACGAGCGACAGATGGCGTCGCACCTTCCAGCCGGGGAGCCGGACCAGGGCGAGCGTGCCCGCCGCGAGCTCAACGTCGACAGCGTGGCTGCTGATCGCGGTCACGCCGAGTCCCTCGGCAACGGTCAGCTTCACGCCCTCCCAGGAAGGGAATGACAGGCGCCGTTTCGGACTGATGCCGAGGTCCCGCCAGGCCGCCTCGACGGCGGCACGCGTCGCCGATCCCTCCTCGCGCGCGACCCAGGTCAGATCCTCCGCTTGGCGCACGGTGAGCCGGCGCTTCGCGACGGCCGGTGCGGCCACGACGACGATCTCGTCCTCGACCAGCCGCTCCGTTTCGAGGTCCGGGGCGGCCGCGGCGCCGACGACGCCGATCTCGACCGGGTGCGCGCGGCCGGCTTCGACGATCTCCGCGCTGGTGCCGACCGTGATCACGTCGAGCGAGACCGCGGGATGCGCGCGGTGATACAGGGCCAGGGCGCGTGGGATGAGATACATGCCGTTGCCCGACGCGCCGACCGCGAGGCGGCCAACGAGCTCGCCGTCGATCGTCGCGACGCCGCGGCCGGCCTGCGCGAGGATCGCTTCCGCCCGCAGGACGTACTCGGCCACGAAGCCGCCGGCGCGCGTGAGCTCCGCGCGCCGCGGCCCGCGCGTCACCAGCTTGGTCCCGAGCTCAGCCTCGAGGTCGGCGACATGCTTCGAGACGGCGGGCTGGCTGATGACCAGCTCCGCCGCTGCGGCGGAGAACGAGCCCTGCCGCGCCAGCGCCGCGAATGCGCGGAGCCGTGCCTCGACTTGCATAGCCTGTAGTTATATCGCGCATGGCAACTATGTATTTGTCTTCTACCTGCCGCGGAGCGAGCGTGATGCCCACGGCGGCAGCGCCGAATGGATCAGGGAGGCGAATGTCATGCGCAGGTATCTCGCGACCACACTGGCCACGCTCCTCGCCGCCGCCGCGTGCGGCGGTCAGGTCCCCGCGGCTTCGCCCGCACAGACGGCCACGGCAGCACCGACGGCGGCCGCCGACTTCGAGCTCTGGGTCCCGGATCAGGCCGAGACGGCACCGACGGGCGGCGGGACGCTGAACATCTACCGCGGCTCGGACCTCGCGAAGGGTGGCACGCCGGCGCCGGCGTACTCGATCAACCTGGCCGAGGCGGCGCTCGGCGTCGGCGACGGCATGGGCAAGCACCCGCACAACGTCACGTTCAACGCGTCGATGACCCACGCGGTGATCGCCTACGTGGGCAGCGGCCACATCCAGGTGATCCGCGCCGGCGACCGGAAGGTCGTGGCGAGCATCAAGATGAGCGCGACGGCCGCCGGCAACCCCGCCGCGCACAACGCTGCGGTCACGCCGGCCGGCGACGCGATCATCGTCGCGAACCAGGGCGCGAAGAAGCTGCAGCGCATCACCGCGGACTTCAAGAACGACGTCTACAAGCTCGACACTGCGGCCGACCTCGATCTCGCAGCGCTCGAGGACGCGTCGCACCCCGGCAACAACCCGGTGATGGCCCTCTTCACGCAGGACGGCAAATACGCGTACGTGCCGCAGCGCGGCGGCGGTGCGTACCTTGTCGACTACACCGCGACGCCGATGAAGACGCTCGCGACGCTCGGCAAGAACGACATCTCGGCGCAGTCGTGCTGCGCGATCGCTCTCAAGGACGGGACCATCTGGACCACCGCGCAGGGTGGACCGACGTCGACGACGACCGCGTTCAACCTCCTGCAGGTCACCTGGACGCCGTCCAGCCTGAGCGCGAAGAAGCTCCTCGCGCGGAGTGGCAACGTCGAGTCCCACAGCGTGCTCGCCGTCGGGCAGTACGTCTGGGTCGCCGACCGCTTCGCCAACACGATCGACATCTTCGACAGCAAGGGCGCGGGCGAGCCGCTCGCGACGATCAACCTCGCCACCGGTCCGCTCGCCGGACGCGACCCCGCGCCCGACATCATGGATCTGTCTCCCGACGGCGCCTCGGTCTTCGTCGCGCTCCGCGGCAAGGCGCCGGTCACGAGCAACATCAAGGACCTCAACAACGCGGTCGGAGACGTCGGCGGATTCGCGATCCTCAGCGTCAAGGACGCGGGACGCTCCGCCGAGGTGCGTACGTTCATCAGCCTGGCGCAGGGAGCCGGCGCGAGCACGGTCGACCCACACGGCCTGCGCGTCCGAACACTCGCTCGCTAAGCGTCTCCCTGACGTGCGGTGGCGGCGGTGCCGGTGGGCATCGCCGCCATGCGCATCGCTAGCCGTCGGGCGTCACGTGCTCCGCTTTGAGCCACGCGATCGCCGCCGCCTCTTCGGTGAAGACGCTCACATGCCCTTCGGC
>JBDUCG010000101.1:0-6549 GCA_040003565.1 Chloroflexota bacterium
GAGTTCAAGGGCACCGGCAACTCCGAGATGATCCTCGACCGCAAGCTGCAGGAGCGCCGCACCTTCCCCGCGATCAACATCCCCGCCTCCGGCACGCGCCGTGAGGAGATGCTCCTCTCGCCCGAGGTCATGAAGCAAGTGATCCTGCTCCGCAAGATGCTGTCCGCCGTCGGTCAGATCGAAGGCACCGAACTTCTGCTCCAGCGTCTCGGCAAGACGAAGACGAACAAGGAATTCCTCGCCTCGATCGCCAAGGCCATGGAGGCCGACAGCAAGAGCTAGCGGTCAGAACCCGGTGAGCAAGTTCGGGAGACCAGGGAGCAGGCGCGCGGCCCCGAGCAGCATCGCCCCCACAAGGCTCGCGTAGCCGATCGCGAGCGGAAGCCCTCGCCAGCGCACGAGCACCGCGACGACGAGCGCGGCCACGACGAGCAACGAATAGAGCGGCGCGTCGAGGCCACCTACCGAGACCGCGGCCAGGCCGGCGGCGAGCACGACCGGCGCCACCGCCATCCAGGCGAGGATGTCCACGACCTGCGCGGCCCTGCCCGTCCCGGCGCGCACCTTCTGCAGACCTTCGAAGAGCCATGCAGTCACCACGCCGAAAAGAACGAACAGCGCCGCGAACATCGCGACGTTGAGCGCGGGCATGCCGAACCGCTTGAAGTCGAAGTTCGTCGGCTCGAGAACGCTGAAGCCGAACGCGAGCAGCAGCGCCACGCCGTACGCCAGCCCATGCCAGGGGCGCAGGCGACGGAGCCAAGGCTCGACGACGGCGTAAACGACGCCCCCGAGCACGCCAGCGGCGAGCGCGACGAAGATCACGAGGATCGCCGTCCCGGCGAAGGTGATGTCGCCGACGCGGTTACCGTTCGACGTGGTCACGCCAACGAGTGCCGGCCCAGCGGTAAAGCCGCTGACACGCATGACGACACGGCCCAGTAGCCCGCCGACCACCGTACCGGCGAGGGCGCTGGCGAGCGCGGCGGTGCCGAGGTGGCGACCGCTCGCGATCCACGTACGCATTGCCGGCGACTCTACAGGCCGAGCATGCTGTTGCGTGGCTAAGGTCCGCTTGACTGACGGGTATAGGTTCGAGGAGTGCGGCACGTGGTGGGAGCCGCGAATATCGGCGGGAGCCGCCTTCGGATTCCGCTCAGCTTCTACTTGTTCGGTCTTCTCACGCTGTTCGGGGCCGTCGCCGGGGGCAGCGCGCTCCTCGTTCGGGCTCAGGCGACGCAGGCTGCCGAGGAGAGCGCTCGCGTAGAGACGCAGTTCGCGGCTGACCAAGTCGGCGCGGACATCACCGCAGCACTGATCCAGCTCCAGGCGACCGTGACCCGCACGGCGTCGAGCCGTGATACGAGTTCCGTATTCGCTGGGGGCTCGCAGTGCAACGTCGGGTTCCGCGCGATCGGCCTCTTCTCCAACGTGTCAGTCGAGTTCGTGACGTCCTCCGGCAGGAGCATCTGCTCCAGCGGGGGCCCGATACCGGCCGCGTCGTATGCCGGCGCCACCTGGCTTGCCGACGCCTTGGGCGGCCCGGTGGTCGCGGCACCGATCACGGACCCACGGACCGGTCGTGTGAGCCTCGTCAGCGCCGCACCGGCGGGCGACCTCGGTGTGGTCGCAGCATTCGCGGATCTCACCGACCTGGGCACGACGCTAGCCGCTCGTCCCACGGGGACCCGCCAGTTGGAGTTCATCGTGACCACTTTCGACGGGAAGACGGTGCTCGCGCGCTCTTGGGATCCTGGGCGCTGGGCGGGCGCGGCGATCGACGGTACCGCGTTCGCGACGGCGAGTGAACGGTCGCGGCCCGATCTCGACAACGTCCTTCGCCTCTACGGAGAAGCCAGCGCGGGCGACCGCGGCTGGAGGGTCTTCGCGGGAGCGGACCAGGCAACCGTGGTGTCGGAGGCCTCGACCCTCTTCCAGAGCCAGCTGGTCGTCGCCTCGCTCGGGCTCCTCGCGCTCTTGGTCGGAACGCTCTTCGTGTACCGCGCCGTAGTCGGACCGGTACGCGCCCTCAGCCGGTCGGTAAACGCCATGACCGACCCGGCTTCGGTGCAGCCCGCCAGGGTGACCGGTCCCTCCGAGATCGCACAGCTGGCTCAGGACTTCAACGAACTGATCATCACGGTCATGGCACAGCTCGCCGATCGCGAGCATGCCGCGGCGGACGCGCGCGCGCTGATCGACGCCGCGCTCGACGCCGTGGTCGGTATGGATCAGGACGGAAAGGTCATCGAATGGAGCCGCCAAGCCGAGACCACGTTCGGCTGGCCGCGAGCCGAGGCCATGGGTAGACCGCTCGTGTCGCTGATCGTTCCCGAGCGCTATCAGGATCGGCATACCGCTGGGCTGGCGGAATACGTCCGATCGGGAGTCGGACCGGTGCTGCGAAAACGCATCGAGCTCGAGGCATGCACGCGCGATGGCCGCGAGATACCCGTCGAGCTCGCGATCACGCCGGCCGAGACTCCCTCCGGGCACGTCTTCACCGCGTTCATCCGCGACTTGAGCACGAGGCGCTCGTCAGAGCAAGAACGCCTCACGCTGGAGGAGCGGCTGCGGCAGTCCGAGCGCCTCGAAGGGATCGGTCGGCTTGCGGGCGGCATCGCGCATGACTTCAACAACATCCTCGCCGTCGTCATGAACTATTCGCAGTTCGTCGAGGACAGCCTTCCGGAGGGGAGCGACATGCGTGACGACGTCGTCCAGATCCGCCTGGCCGCGGAGCGCGGCGCCACCTTCACCCGGCAGCTTCTCACGTTCGCGCACCGGGGCGCGGTCAACCCGCAGGACGTTCAGCTGAACACGGTCCTCGGCGAGCTCCGGACGATGCTGCGAAGAACGATCCCGAAGAGCGTGACGATCGACCTGAGCCTCGCGCCCGATCTATGGACGGTGCGCATGGACGTCGGCCAGCTGGAGCAGCTGCTGCTGAATCTGATCGTCAACGCCGCCGATGCGATGCCGGACGGCGGGACGGCGCTCATCAAGACTTCGAACGTCGAATTCAACGGCGAGATCCAGGAGCCGAACCTGAACTCCGGCCGCTATGTTCGGCTCGAGGTGACCGATACGGGCTATGGCATGTCGAAGGATGTGATCGCGCGCGCCTTCGAGCCGTTCTTCACCACCAAGGCAAAAGGCAAGGGCACCGGTCTCGGGCTGGCGACGGCCTACGGCATCGTGCAGCAGGCGAAGGGCGCGATCTCCATCCAGTCCGTCGTCGGGCGGGGTACGACGGTGCGCGTCCACGTCCCAGCCCAGGTGGGCGCACAGCCCGAGGCGGTGCGGCTACGCGCCGCCGCGGTCCCAGATACCTCACCAAGCAAAGCCATGGTCTTCGTGGTCGAGGATGAGCCAGCGGTGCGCAAGGCTGTTGTGCGCATGCTCTCCGACCGTGGCTACAGCGTCCTCCAAGCGGCTGGGCCGACCAGTGCGATCGAGCTCGCGTCGCTGTGGTCCGGTCCGGTGGACGTGCTCCTCACCGACATCGTCATGCCCGACATGACCGGCGATGAGCTGGCGCGCGAGCTTCGCAACGGACGGCCGCAGCTGCGCGTGGTCTACATGACGGGCTACTCGGGCGAGCGGGATATGGCGGCGCTGCGGATCGACGGGCCCGTCATTCACAAGCCATTCAGTCGCGACGCGCTCGTGGAAGCGATCGAAGCGGCGCTCGCGGAGAAGTAGACCGCAAGGGCCGGCCGTACCACTGACGAGTCCTCATCACGGAGGTTTCCCGTGGTCCGTCCGTCCGCCACCGGCCTCGCGACCGCCTTCTACCGTCTGTATCTTCTGGAATCGCTCGCGACGACGACCGCGCGGCCCGCGACGCTGCTGGCGGCCATCTCGGCTGAGCGCCTCCCTCTGGCGAGCGGCGCGTTCGGCCGCGCGCTCCAATCGCTGCTCGAGGGTGGCCACCTCGTCCCCGCGCCGGAAGCGGCGGTCGCGCTCACGCCACTCGGTGCCGCGGAACGGCTCTCCGAGCGAGAGCGGTGGCGCGCCGTGATCCCCACCATCCTGCGGCTCATCGCCGAGCCCGAACCCGGTCCGCGACCGGCGCCGGTCCTCGCGGAGGCGCCGGTCGTGGCCTATCGCACCGCTGCGGTGGCCGAGACCTATCTCGATCGCGTGCTCGTCACGGCGCTGCGGGAGTGCGTCGCATCCGCGCGCGACGGAGGGCGCGCGTTCACGCTCGTGCTTGGCGTGGCGGACATCGATGCCTCGTCAGAGGCGACGCGCCGCGCGATCGTGCATCGCTGCATCCGGGCCACCCTCGGCGGCGCCTCGACCATCTTCGGCGGGGATGCGAATGCGTTCCGCTACGGCGACAGTGGTGTCGCGCTGGTCGCGCCGATCCTCGGCGACGAGGGCCGTGGTACGCGGGTCGCGACCCTCCTCCGCGCGCGACTCGACGAGCTGCTGCGAACGATGACGTTCAGCGTGCGCGCATTCACCGGCGCACGCTGGCACGTGCGGGTTGGCCATGCGACGTGGAGCTCCGAGCTGGTGACGAGTGGCGCTGTGCTGCGGATCGCGCAGGACTCTCTTGCGCGGGACAACGCGGAGCGACGGCCGGCAGCCTAGTTCGTCCGGTCTCCTTGCGCTCGCCGCAGCGCGGTACGGACCCGCACGACGAGCTCCTGCGGTGCGGCGGGCTTCACGACCCAATCGTCGGCCGCGCCCATCAGCTCGCCGAGCGGCGCGAAGTCGGCGTGACCACCCGCCATGAAGACAAAGGGCACCTCGCCGAGCGCGGCCCGCAGCCGCGGCAGCGCGGGAGCATCTTCGGGCTGCAGCTCGATGAGGATCGCGTCGGGCCGGACGCCGCCTTCGGCGGCGTCCGTCGGATCGGTCGCGAAGGAGCACGTGTATCCCGCTTGCTCGAGGAGACGCGCGAGCGATCGGCCGAGCTGTGGATCGTCGTCGATGATCAGGATGTGGCTCATACGGCGAGCACCGAGCCGACGCGGTCGATGAGCTGCTGATTCGAGAACGGCTTGGCCAGGAAAGGCGCGCCCATCACGAGGTCGCTCGCCATCGGATCGCCGGAAACGAACAGGAACTTCACGTCGGGTTGCATCTTGCGCAAGCGGCCCGCGAGCTCGTGCCCACGCCAGTCGGTGAGGAAGATGTCGGCGACGACGAGGTCGATGGCCCCGGGCTCTTGGGAACAGATGCGGATGGCCTCGCTCCCGGATGAAGCGTTGAGCACGTTGAAACCCTGACGGGACAGGATGCGGTGCGTCGCGATCCCGAGCAACGGCTCGTCGTCAACGACCAGCACGGTGCTGATGGCCGGTGAATGCGGAGTGGTCGCGACGACCGCCACTGCCGGCACGGGGAGTGTCGCCGGAATGGGCACGTAGCGCTGGAGCCATGGCAGCACGGCGTCAGCGGGCATAGGCCGCGCGAAGAAGTAGCCCTGCGCGCGGTCGCAACCGAGAGCCGTAAGACGGTCGAGCGTCGCCTGATCCTCGACACCCTCAGCGACTGCGTCGAGGCCGAGCGCATGTGTGAGCTCGATCGCGGCGCGGACGATCAGTGCGGTCTGTGGCTCTTGCAGGAGACGACTGATGAACGACCGGTCGATCTTCACCTCGTCGAGCGGCAGCGCGTTGAGATATCCCAACGACGAGTAGCCCGTCCCGAAGTCATCGACGGCCACGCGCACGCCCAG
Organism: Chloroflexota bacterium; assembly: GCA_040003565.1. GTDB lineage: Bacteria > Chloroflexota > Limnocylindria > P2-11E > P2-11E > CF-39. Next base: position 5,696 of record JBDUCG010000101.1, read on the forward strand.
CTTCTTCAGACCTGACAGGGTGCGCGACGACTGCGCCTGGTCGACCATGACGTCGGTCTCGGTCACCTCGACCGTCAACTGCGATGCCGGAACGCCGTGCTGAGCGGAGCCCTGCGCGATCACCATCTCGAGGTGCGACGAGGGGCCGATCGCCTTGGCGCCGGCGTTGATGCTGATCCGCATCGGATGGCCGACGCGAGCCCATTCCGCGCTCTGGCGCAGCGCTTCGTTCACGACCCAGTCCGTGAGCGGCACGATCAAGCCCGTTTGCTCCGCGAGGGGAATGAACTCCGCCGGCGGGACCATCTCGCCGTCCCGCTGCCAGCGCATCAGCGCTTCGAAGGCGACCACGGTCCCGCTCGTGACGTCCAGCAGGGGCTGGTAGTGCAAACGCAATTCATTGCCGTCCAGCGCCTGTCGGAGGTCGGCGACCATCCGAAGCCGCGCGGTGTAGTCCTGTGAGCGCATTGGCGAGGCGATGGCCCAGCCGGCCACGAGGTTGCGCGCGGACCGCATCGCCGACGCGGCAGCACTCATGACGATCGCGCTTCGATCTCCGTGCTCGGGCGCCCGGGCGATGCCCACGCGCCCTTCGACGATGATCAAGCTGCCAGCCACGATGAAGGGCGCGCGAAAGCTATCGAGCGCGCGTTCGGCGATGGACTGGTCCGTTTCTCCCGCGTTCGTCAGGACCGCAAAGTCGTCGGTCCCGAAGCGTGCCACGAGGGCAGCATCAAACGTCGACCGCAACCGTCGACCGATCTCGAGAATGACCTCATCTCCCACCTCATGACCCAGGCTCTCGTTCAGATCGCGAAAGCCGAGCACGTGGACCAGGGCGACTTGCGCGCGCA
>JBDUCG010000001.1:0-21732 GCA_040003565.1 Chloroflexota bacterium
CGTACACGCGAGCGATGCGCCCGAGACCGCGAAGAGCGAGATCGCGCTGTGGTTCCCGGATGGGGTCGTCGAGTACATGCGCGACGTGGAGCGCTGGATGACCGAGGACAGGGCCTGACACCCAAGCGCGATCGCCCGCGGATCCCGAAGGGCTACCTCTCGAAGGGCCCGAAAGGCATGCTCGAGTGGAAGGACGTTGAAAGCATCTTGCGCAACGGCCGCTACTGGTGGATCTCGACGACCGACGCCGACGGCCGGCCGCATCTGGTGCAACAGTGGGCGGCCTGGGTCGAAGACAACCTCTATTTCGAAGGCAGCGAGCGCACGCACTGGGCGCAGAATCTCGCGCGGGATGCGCGCGTCGCCTTCGGCACACAGACCGGAACGCGCGCGCTCTTTGGTCAGGGCAGCGTCGATGTGGTGCGCGGCGTCGAGCCGAAGCTGGCGAAGCTGATCGCCGCCCAGTACGCGCGGAAGTACGGCCGGACCTTCGATTACCGGCCGAAACCAAAGCAATACGAGAAGGGCCACGTGTTCCGAGCCACGCCGTCGAAGATCATCGCGTTCGATGTGAAACACTTCACCGCGTCCGGGACTCGCTTCACGTTCTAGCGCGGCGGTTTAGGGGGGTAGGGGCATGGCGACACTGCTTCGCGCATCAATGCTTCTGCGCATCGGGCATGGCGAACGGCAGCTCGTCGTACGCGAGCTTCGGGCGGATCAGCGCGTGATGCAGCGCATCAATCCCGGGTCGCCGATCGACGACACGCCTTGGACCGAGATCGGGAAATACAAGGATCTCGACAAGGAACGCGAGCGGCTGCGCGTCGACGGCTGGGAGATCGAGGAACCGAGCCGCCGCTAGACGCGCGCTCGTGCGCCGGGTGGACTTGCGTCCGGTATCTGAGCGCTCTCGGGCACTCTCTCCGTGAATGCTCCGCACGCTGGTGGGCGGCGTCTTTGCCCTCGCGCTCATGGCCATCTTCCCCGCGTCGGCGAATGCCGACGATCCGACGCCCACGCCCACCGCGTCGCCTTCGCCGCCGGTTTCGCCCACGCCAACGGCAAGCGCATACCCGTCGCCGTCAGCCGGCGGTTCCGCTGCCGCGAGCCCCTCGGGCTCAGCGAAGGCCCCATCCACACCCTCGGGGTCTCCGTCAGCCACGCCCGCCGCTTCGCCGACGCCGGCTCCGACGCAGTCACCGGAGGAGCTCGAGGCCGTCCGCGCGCGTGACGCGGAGCTGCTCGCGAGCGCGCGGTCGCTGTCACAGGTCATCGACGCGCAGGCGCTGGTCGCGCGCGACGAGCTCGCCGCGCTGAGCGCCGAGACCGCTCGGGTCACGAATGATCTGGAAGGAGTCAGCGCGGACATCGCCGAGCTCCAGGCGCAGGCGAATGGCCGCCGCGCGATCCGCGAGCGTCTCGCGCGTGATGCGTTCCGTCTGGCCGCCGCGACGGCGACGCCGTCGCTTGCTTCGCTCAGCGACGCGCAGATCGAGGCGTACCGGGAGCTACTCGGCATCGATGCAGCGCTCCACGAAGCACAGGCCCGTCTCACCGAGCGCGCGGCACAGCTCGCGAGCGCGCAGGAGGCCGTGTCCGCGAAGCAGGGACAGCTGAGCCGGCTGCGCGACCGCGGGCGGGCGATCGCAGCCGCTGCCGCGAACGGCGAGGGCGACAAGCGCGCGGCCGAGGTCGCCGTGCTCGAAGCGCTCGCGCGCGACGCGGCCGCGGCGCAGGCCTCGCTCGCGCAGCTCGTCGCCACCGCGATGGCCGGCGACGGCGCGGCGCCACAGGCGTGGTCGCTGCCGGTACGCGGCACGATCACGCAGCCATTCGGACCGACCACGTTCGCGCTCGAGCCGGCGCGCACGTATCAGGGCGTGTACTACGCGCACTTCCACGACGCGCTCGACATCGCGGCACGCCTCGGCCAGCCGGTCGTCGCGGCCGCGGAGGGACGCGTCACGTTCGTGGGTCATCTCCCCGACGGTGCGATGGTCGTCCTCATCGCGCACCCGGGCGGGCTGGTCTCCGTCTACGCGCATCTCGATGACACGTTCACGCGACCCACGGTCCGCATCGGCGACGCGGTCGCGGCGAATCAGGTGATCGGCTTCGTCGGGTTGACCGGGATCACGACCGGACCGCACCTGCACTTCGCCGTACTGCGCGGTGGCCAGCCGATCGATCCGCTCTCCCTTCTCGCGTCGCGCTAGAGCGGATGCAGCGCGCGCAGGAACTCGTCGGCGAACGCGGCGATCGGCCGGAGGAAACCATCCGGCTGAACGCCGCCGATCAGTAGCGCGGCGAACACCAGAGCGCCGACGATCCCGGCGATCGGCTTCCGCTCGACGCGCCAGTGATCGGGCGCGGTCCGGAAGATGGCCATCGCGGCGCGCAGCTGCGCGAGGAGGATCCCGAGCGTCGCGATGACGAGCGCGGTCCCCATCCAGCCGGCGTACGAGTACGCGATGAGCTCGACGAAGAAGTGTCCCGGGAACGCGACGAGCGGGGGCGCACCGATCATCGCGAAGCCGCCAACGACGAATGCCAGGGCGGCGAGTGGCGCCGTCGTCGCGCTCGGACGGTCCGCGCCCGCGCGGCGCTCGAGCGTGCCGACCGCAAGGAGCTGCTGCGTCGCCGCCATGCCGGTCACGAGCGCGATGGCCATCGCGCCGATGATCCCGGGACCCGAGAGCGTGGCGATCCCGACGAGTGCCTGACCGAGATTCGCGATGACCGAATACACCGCGACGCGCCGCAGCTCGGTCGACCCCGTCGCGAGGAACGCTCCGCCGAGCGCGGATGCAATGCCCAGCGCGAGAAGCAGGTCCTGCACCTTGCCGATCTGCACGATGGCCGGGAGCAGACCCGAGAGGAGGAGGATCTGCGCGAAAGCGATGAACGTCGTCGGCACGAGCACGCCGAAATAGAGCGCCAGGGCCGATGCGGGTACCTCGGACGCCAGCAGAGCGGCATGCGTATGGAAGGGGATGGCCGCGAGCTTCAGCGCGAACGCCACGACGAGGATCACCAGGAGCAGCACGAACGTCGCGGACGGCTGATCGCGTCCGAGGCTCGCCGACAGCGCGAGGGCGGCCATGCCGAGGCATCCGCCGAGCGCGACGAAGCTGAAGTGGCGGTAGGCCGCTTCCGCGCTTCGGTTGCGGTGCACCTGGAAGGTGAACGAGCCGACCGGGACGAGCAGCCCGAGCAGCAGCGCTGCGTAGATAGCGATCGGCGTGGTGAGCACGAGGACCGCGAGCACGGAGGCGGCCACCACCAGCGCAGTGGGGAAGAAGTTGTACGCGGGCTCGTCCACCCATACCGCCAGCACCAAGAGGCAGAGCGTTCCCAGCAGCACCACCGCCGCAAGCCGCCCGAGCTCGGACATGCGCCACGGGAGATCGAGGACCTCACCCGCCGCGCCCGCCGGAAGTGCGATGACGAAGGCGATCGCGACGGCGAGCGCCGCGAGGGTCACCGTGCCGACCAGAGCCAGCCGCTTGCGCACGCCGAAGGCGAACAGCGCCGCCAGGCCGAGGAGGGCGATGACCTCGATCACGCTTCGCGCGCCGCCCGCTGATTCACGATGAGGAACGCGCCGGCCAGCGCGACGACGATCTGGAGCCACGACAGCAGGAGCGTCAGCGCGAGATGCGGACCGGGGACCAGGCCGACAAGGAGCTGTGTCCCGGTCAGCATGAGCAGCGCTCCGAGGGAGCCGCGGACCGCGCCGCGCGCGGTCAGCAGGATCGCGATGCCGGACGAGAGGAGCCAGAACGCGGCCACTTCGGTCGTGACCCCGCTGGGGTCGGGACCGAGAAGGTCAAGGCTGATCTCGTCGCCGGTCGCCGGGCGCAGATAGACGAAGGCAGCGGCAGTCGTCGCGGCGGCCACGATCGTTGCGATCCACAGCCGCCAGCCGGGATCCTCGCCGAAACGTCGGTCGCGCGCGGCGATGTAGAGGATCGCGGAGGCGACGAGCGCCGCACCACTCGTGACCACGATCCGCGCGGCGGACAGGCCGCCGTCGTCGATGAGATGCGCGGCGAGCGCGACACCGAAGAACGCCACCGCCATGTAGCGCAGCTGGCGCGCGCCGTTCGCTGCGAGGGTCGTGATCGCGACGATCGCGAGCAGCAGCACTAGCGCACGGCCCAGACGAGCAGCGTCGCGATGAGGACGAGCGCGAGCCACACCCCTGCGCGCTCCTCGAACATCGCGAACCCGGCCGACACGGCCGTCGCGGAGCCGGCCAGCGCGCGGAACGACGCCGACGCGATCGGGACCGGGTCAGCGATGGAGACGACGGACTCGAGCCGCGTGCTGAGCATGTTCAGCTCCGGGAGCAGCACGCGCACGGCCCGCGCCGCGACGACGAGCAGCGTCGCGACGACGGCGATGACCGGCACCAGGGTCACGAGCTCATCGACGGTACGCGTGATCGGTCGGCCGAAGGCGGTCGACATCGCGTCGAGCAGCGGCAGGGCGAGCACGAGGACGACCATGACCGTTCCGAGGAACGAGGCGATCGACGCCGAAACGTCGAGATCCGCCGGAACGGCCGCGATGGTGAGGCGGCGGCCCGCGTGCGCGAGCTCGAGCCCGACTAGCGCGCCCGCCGCGACGACAGCCAAGACGACCGTGAGCACATCCGGCCCGTCGAACGCGCCGACGGCGATGGTGAGGGCGCCGGCGACGATGACGGTCGAGCTCGACATGGCCGTGAGGTACGAACGGTGTGGCGGCATCCAGAACCCGTCGGATACGGCGGCTAGTCCGCCGCCTGCGAGCACGACCATCGCGCCGGCGAGCGCGAGCGGCGAGCCGGTCGCGAGACCGATCCACAGGGCCGCCAGCACGACGTCGTAACGCGAGATCGTCCACTGCTCGGGAAGCGCGAGCGATACAGCGGCGGCGTAGGCGATGGTCAGCAGTGAGGCGACCATGACCACGTGGCTCCAGTGGATGAACGGGTAGAGAAGGATGAACAGCAGCACAAGGGCTGAGATCGCGATACGTCGCCGCAGTCTCGACTTCCGACGCCGCGCAATGAACCGCAGCGCGAGACCCGTGACCACGACCGCGATGAGCGCCGGTGAAATGATCGCCGGGAGTCCGAGCGTGGCGACGTCGATGCGCGTCACGCCGAGGATGCGGAGGAGCACGAGCGTCGCACCGAATCCCGCGGGCATCGTCAGAAGACCGCGCAGGCTCTCGCGCTCGCCGGCCTCTTCCTGCCGATAGCCCCACGGGACGAATGGATAGAGGCCGGCGAAGAGCGCAGCTCCGAGCGATGCGGCGAGGATCACACCGGGCGTCGCCGCATCGGGCGAGATCGTGTCGAAGCGGAACGATGCGCCGCCAAAACGTGAAGCGAGAAGTGCCGCGACGACGAAGCCCTGAACACCACCCGCGAGATATCCAGTGACGCGCGCAGCCGCGGCCGCGGGTGACACCAGCAGCGTCATGAACGACGTCGTCGCCGCGAGCGCACCCAGCACGACGACGCATGCGACGAGGTCGTCGGTGACAGCGAGAGTGAGGAACACCAGACCGTTCAGGAAGATCACCGGTCGTAAGAGCTGGTGGCGAGCACTCACCCGCGTGGTGGCCACCAGCGCGGCCGCGATGTAGAGGCCGCCAACGGCCACGCCGATCGCCGCGAGACCATCCAGGCGATACGAGGCTTGGATGGTCGGTCCCCCCACCGCGGACCATTCCCAGAGCGTCCCTCCGCGCGCCTGAAAGGGGTCGAGCAGAACATACATAAGGAGTGGCGCAAGCCCGGCGATCGCGCAGCAGGCCACGCCAAACGGGATCCGCCACCGCATCGTTAGACGCGGCACGACATATGCGAAAGCGAGCGCGGCAAGTGAAAGAGCCACGACAAGCAGGATCAGCTCGGCTCGCACGACCACTGAGGTAAGGTAGCCGAAGTGGACCTGCGTCTAATGCCTCAGCAGCAGCTGAAGGTGACTCCCAAGCAGATCGCGGCGAACGCGATCTTACAGCTGTCTTCACTCGAGCTTCAGGACGTCATCAATCAAGAGCTGCAGGAAAATCCCGCGCTCGATCTCGAGGAGCAACAGGTCTGTCCCCTCTGCGGTCAGCCGCTTCCCGGTCGCGTTTGTCTGAATTGCTTTGGTCTCGCGAAGGCACCGCGACAGAACGATCCGGAGACCGAGCCACTCGAGGGCACGAATCTCATGCAGCGTGACGATGACGGCGATGAATTCGATCCCGTCGTGCGCGCCGAATCGGAACAGACCCTCGCGGAGTGGCTTTCATGGAACGTGCGCGTGCTGCTTCCCGCGCGGTTGCTTCCCGTCGCCGAGTACCTGATCGGCAACATCAACGAGAACGGCTATCTGGACCCGGGCGTCACCGTCGAGGCCGCGGCCGAGACGATGAAGGTGTCGGTCGCCGACACGATGCGCGCGCTCCGCGCCATCCAATCCGTCGAGCCGTGGGGCATCGGCGCGCGCGACGTGCGCGAATGCATGCTCATCCAGATGCAGCACCTCGAAGAGGTCGGCGAGGAAGTGCCGCCGCACGTCAAGGACGTGATCGCCGATCACTTCCGCGCGCTGGGCGAGCACAAGTTCGGTGACGTCGCGCAGGCGCTGCGCATCACGCGTGACGAGGTCCAGGCCGCATGGGACTACATCAAGGACAACCTCAACCCGCACCCGGCGCAGGGCTTCGCCGCCGGGCCGGACGGCACGAGCATCGGAGGGCGCGAGGTCGGCCTGCGCCCCGACGTGATCATCACGAAGTCCGAGAGCGGCGAGTACGAGGTCGAGGTCATCGAGTCACGTCGCTTCTCGCTGCGTGTGAACCCGGTCTACCGGCAGCTGATCATGCAAGTGCAGGCCGCGCGCAAGGAAGGCGGAAGCGCGAGCGCCGTGCCGATGAACGATGACGACCGGCAGCACATCCGCGAGTACGTGACGCGCGCCAAGTTCTTCATCGACAACATCAACCAGCGCCGGCAGACGATCCTGCGGATCACCGAGGTCATCGTCGATTGCCAGCTCGAGTTCCTCGATCACGGGATCCAGTCGCTGCGGCCGCTCACGCGCGCGGAGGTGGGGGAGCGCATCGGGATGCATGAGTCCACCGTGAGTCGCGCCACCGCAGGCAAGTTCGTGCTGCTACCCAGCGGTCAGGTGGTCCCCTTCGCGATGTTCTTCACCGCGTCGCTCGGGACGAAGGACGTCATCAAGGAGATCATCGAGGCCGAGGACCTGGGACGGCCCTTCTCCGACCAGGAGATCGTTGAGAAGCTGGCCGACAAGCACGGCATCAAGCTGGCGCGGCGGACGGTCGCGAAGTACCGCGAGGAGCTGCAGATCCTGCCCGCGCGTCTCCGCAAGCACGCCTAGCCCGCGGGGCTAGTTTCGAGCGGGAGTCTTCCCCGAGGCGTTCGCCTTCGGCAGCGAGCTGTTCCCCTTCGCCGGCGGGTCGCCCAGGGCCTTTTTGATGTCGTCGATCGCCGTCGACTCGACGTGATAGCCGAACGAGGTGCGGCGGACGCCCGGCAGGTCCTTGCCGCGGAGCGCGTCGCGGAGCGCGTGCTCGCGCCAGCCGATCCGTGTCGCGAGCTCGCTCGTGGTCAGCCAGTCGCGGTCCTTGCTCTTCTGTTTCTCGGACGCGTCGGCCTTGGGTTGGCTCTTGGAGGCTTTCTGCGGTGGCATGTCCGCACTGTACCCGGTTTGCTCGTCGTCGCCGTCCTGCCCTAAACTGCCGCCGAAGCGCTGCGGCCCCCTCCGTCGGGGCGGGCGCTTGCTTCTTGTAAATTCACTTTTCGGCGCAGCGGGAGGGCTTTTTGGACGCGCAACCCCTGCTTTGGGTCGTTCCATTCTCCGGACTGGTCGCCGTCCTCGTGGCCGGCTACTTCGCCTACGACGTCCTGCGGTCGCCGATCGGCACGCCCGCGATGCAAGAGGTCGCCGGCGCGATCTACGAAGGGGCTGTCGCCTTCATCAAGCGCCAGTACCGGACCATTTTCCTTCTCGCGATCGGCGGCATGATCGTCATCGGCCTTGTCATTTACTTCTTCGAGACGGCACCTGACATCTCGGCGACCGAGCTCGCGATCCGCACATCGATCGCCTTCTTCGTCGGCGCGCTGTGCTCGATGGCCTCGGGGATCGTGGGTATGTTCGTCGCTGTGAAGTCCAACTTGCGGACCGCGGCGGCGGCGCAGCACAGCCTGCCGGATGCACTACGGATCTCGCTCCGTGGCGGTGCCGTCTCCGGCATCCTTGTCGTGGGCCTGTCGCTCATCGGCGTGTTCGTGATGTTCGTGACCTACGGCGGCTTCGCGCGTCCGGACCAGGCGCCCTTCACCATCGTCGGCTTCGGCTTCGGCGCGTCGTTCGTCGCGCTGTTCGCGCAGCTCGGCGGCGGTATCTACACCAAGGCCGCCGACGTGGGATCAGACCTCGTGGGTAAGGTCGAGGCGGGCATCCCGGAGGACGACCCGCGCAACGCCGCGGTCATCGCTGACCTCGTTGGCGACAATGTTGGCGACTGCGCCGGCCGTGGCGCGGACCTCTTTGAGTCCACCGCCGCCGAGAACATCGGCGCGATGATCCTCGGCGTCGCGATCTATGCGGTCACGCACAACGTCGCGTGGATCATTTTTCCGCTCGTCGTTCGTGGCTTCGGTCTCATCGCGAGCGTCATCGGCATCTTCCTGGTGCGCGGGAACGACCGTCAGAGCCCGATGACCTCGCTGAACATCGGGTACTACATCACCGCCACCCTCTGCGCCCTCGGCATGGCGTTCGTCACGTACGTGATGCTCAACGAGCGAGGCGGCTGGTACTGGTTCGCCGCTGCCGGCATCGTCGGCATCCTCACGAGCGTCGCGTTCGTCTTCATCACGCAGTACTACACGGCCGGCACGTGGCGTCCGGTGAAGGAGATCGCCGAGGCGTCGAAGACCGGCCCTGCGACAACGATCATCTCCGGTATCGCGGTCGGCTTCGAGACCACGTTCTCCTCCGTGATCACCATCGCGGTCGCGCTTTTCCTCTCGCACTACTTCGGCGACCGCTGGGGCACCGAGACGGGCCTCCCGCACGGGGGCATCTACGGCACGGCCGTCGCGACGATGGGCATGCTCATGAGCGCGGCGTTCATCCTCGCGATGGACACCTTCGGCCCGATCACCGACAACGCCGGCGGTGTCGCCACGATGTCAAACGCGTCACTCGAGACACGCGAGCGCACCGACCGCCTCGACGCGGTGGGCAATACGACGAAGGCACTGACAAAGGGCTACGCCGTCGCATCCGCGGCCCTCGCCGCGTTCCTGCTGTTCTCCGCTTACCTCGACAAGGTCGCGCAGATCACGCAGAAGCCGTTCGACACGGTGAATCTCGCGAAGGTCGACGTGTTCATCGGCGGCCTCATCGGCGCGATGCTCGTCTACTTCTTCTCCTCGCTCGCGATCCGCGCGGTCGGCAAGTCCGCGTCCTCGATCATCGAGGAGGTCCGTCGTCAGTTCCGCAGCGACCCGGGGATCATGGCCGGCACCACTCGTCCGGACTACGCGCGCGTCGTCGACATCACGACCGCGTCCGCGCTCCGCAACATGATCCCGCCTGGCGTCATCGCGATCGCGACCCCGATCATCGTCGGTATCCTTCTCAAGGCCGAGGCCGAGGCGGCGCTGCTGATGGTGGGGACCATGGCCGGTGTGATCCTCGCGACCGTTCTGAACAACGGCGGCGGTGCGTGGGACAACGCCAAGAAGTACATCGAGTCCGGTGAGCTAAAGGACGACAAGGGCAACGTCCTCGGTAAGGGCACCCTCGCGCACGCCGCAGCGGTCGTCGGGGACACCGTCGGCGACCCGTTCAAGGACACCGCCGGACCGAGCCTCCACGTGCTCATCAAGCTGCTTGCGACGATCACGCTGGTCCTCGCGCCGCTCTTCATCTAGTCAAAAGAAAGAGGAGCACCCCGGCGGGTGCTCCTCCTTCAGATCGCGCAAGATCGGCGGTTAGTTCCAGCGGATCGCTATTTGCCCGCTCGTCAGAAGCTCGTCGCAGATCGGACCGCCGCGAGGGCTCGGAACTCCGGGGACCGCCAACGTCCAATGACCTACGCCGGCGCCCCCGTAGGCCAGGATCGTCACCGTGAATGGCAGGCCGCCTGGGATCACGAGGCCGTTCGGGATGCTCACGAGCTTTGCGTCGGTCACGTACAGGTTGATCGTGCTGTCGGCGTTCCGCGACCAGCGAGTGATCGCGCCGAAGATGTTCCCCGGGTAGCCGGGGGCATCGCCAACCTGATCGACGCAATCGAAATGTCCTCTGGCCGTGCCATCGGAGTAGAGCGTCGCCTCGAAACCGAACGAGCTGTCTCCCATACCGTCGAGCATGACCGCCATGCCTCCGCCGCTCACCCGAGCGACGACAGTTGCGGCGTTGGCTACGCCAGATTGCGAGGCGACCATCGCGAGCGCCATGGTGATCGCGATACCTAGATCCAGCAGTTTTCGCAAGTGTCCCTTCACCTCCAAGAGATCGCGTCGGGAACCTAAGTTAATCCCGTCTGCCGTGGCATGACCAAACGTCATCTATTGGCACGCGGAGTGCGGGCCGTCTGGGGATCGCCACGTCCTCGCTGCCCAGCGCCGACCAAAGAGCTGCGGTAGCGCTAGCCTCGCCCGATGCGGGTCCTTGCGCTGGTCGGCGCCGGCATTCTCGTTCTGATGATCGTCGTCGCCGTCGTCGTTCTCGGTCCGCGGGCCACGGTCGCGGAGTCCGCGACTCCCACCGCCACGATCGTCGCACCGTCTACGCCCACTCTTACCCCAACGCCTTCAGTGGCGAGCTCGTCCGCTGCTCCGACCTCGCCGCAGCGTGATCTCGCATCGCTGCTCCGTCCGCTTGTCGCGTCATGGCGCCCGGCCGCACCGGTGCTTCTGGTCGAGCGCTCCGATAATCCGGGGGCGACGCTACTGGCAGTGCCGATCGCAGGCGGGCCCGCGACGCCCCTGGTCGCTCTCCCCAGCGTCGTCGATCTGGGCTACGAATTACGTAACGACGGCAGCGCGCTCGCCGCCGCGCTGCCCATCACCACGAACACCTCGCGGATCGCGATCTGGGAACCGGCCTCCGGCACAACGCGCTGGCTGACTGCCGAGGAGCCTGGCGTCATGCACATCACGCCGATCTGGTCGGAGGACGGCTCGCTCATCTACTACGCCGCCAGCGCCTTCAACGCGCAGATCAACCGGATGATGGACCTCGGCATCTTCAGCGTCCGCGCTGACGGCAAACTAAAGACCCGCGTGCGCGCTCCGGAGGAGAACGGTGCGCAGCTGCGCGGCATCACGCCCGATGGCCACGGACTCTGGTGGGACCGCATCCGCGCGGGCGGCGCTGTTGAGGTGCTCGATCTTGCTTCAGGGCAGAACCACTCCTTCGATGAGACGACGACCGCACGCGTCCTCTCATGGCGCCGCGCACAGCCGCGGGCCCTCGTGATGGTCGGCGGCTGTTGCGCTGGCCGGCCGGGCGGATCCCTCGCTCTGTGGGACGACACCACCGGCTCGTCGAAGACGATGGTCGGCCCGCAGTCCACACCGCCTGCGGCCGTGATATCGGCCGCGTGGGAGCCGAACGGCGCGCGTTTTGCCGCGGTGGTGCTCGCGGGCCTTGGATATCTCGGATCCGTCGTCATCTACGGTGCCGACGGGCAGCGGATGGCACCCGTTGCCGGGACGGACGACGCGCAGGAGGTCCTGTGGCTACCGCCGGGGATCGCCGTCAAGCGCGTGATGCCCACTGGTGGAATGGAGATCGTGCTGATCCCACCGTCTGGCGAAACGCTGGTCCTTTATCGAGACGCACGCTCGTTCTTCATCCGCTCCATCGCCGCGCCCTGATCCTGCGGCGCTAGGGTAGGCACGTGCGTGCTGCGATCGATCTCAACAGCGATCTGGGCGAGGGCGCGGGCACCGACGATCAGCTCATGCCGCTCATCAGCTCGGCGAACATCGCGTGCGGCGGTCACGCGGGCGATGAATCGGTGATGCGCGCGACCGTCGCGCTCGCACAGCTTTGTGGTGTCGCCGTCGGCGCGCATCCCGGGTATCCCGACCGTGAGAACTTCGGGCGCATCCACATGACGATGACGAGCGCTGAGCTCAGCGAGGAGGTCGCGCGCCAGATCCGCGCGCTGCAGGGCATCAACACCGATCTGAAGATCTCGCACGTGAAGGCGCACGGCGCCCTTTACAACGAGGCGTGGCACGACAAGGCGATCGCGAAGGCGATCGTCGCGGGAGTCACAAAGGTCTACCCGGCGCCCGCCGGCGTCGCGCTCTTCGCGCCGCCGGGTTCGGCGCTCGCCGAAGCCGCGCTGCACGCGGGCCTGCGCGTCGTTCGCGAGGGCTTCGCCGACCGCGCGTACGAGAACGACGGCACCCTCCGCTCGCGCAAGCTCGCGGACGCGCTGCACACCGATCCCGCCGTCGCCGCGAAGCAGGCGCTCTCATTCGTCCGCGACGGCGGCGTGCGCACGCATGACGGCGCATTCCTGAAGCTCGAGATCGACACGCTGTGCCTCCACGGCGACACGCCGGGAGCGCCGGCGATCGCTTCCGCGGTGCGCCAGGCGCTGACCGCGGCCGGGGTGAAGGTGCGAGCGGCGACGATCTGGCAGTGAAGGCGCGCGTTGTCCCCTTTGGCGAAGGCGCCCTGCTCGTCGAGCTCGGGGACGACTTCCAGGAGAGCGTCGTGAGCTGGGCACGCGGGATCGCCGATCAGTGGGAAACGGTCTTCCGATTCGGTCCGGCCGTGCCCGCCTACGCCTCGGTGGTGCTTCGCTTCGATCCGCTTCGCATCGAATCGGCCGAAGCGGACAAAGCGGCGCGGGCGATCCTGGCTCAAGGTGAGTTCACGCCGGCCGCGGCCACCGCGCCCCGCCGGCTCGTCGAGATCCCCACCACATACGACGGCCCCGATCTCGCGGAGACCGCCGAGCGCTCCAAGCTGAGCGTCGAGCAGCTCGTCGCCGTCCACTCGGAACGCGAATACAACGCGTATTTCCTGGGGTTCATGCCCGGGTTCGCGTACTGCGGCCGGCTCGATCCGCGCATCGTTTCGACGCGCCTCGAGCGACCGCGCGAGCGCGTGCCCGCCGGCTCCGTCGCCGTCGCCGACGGCCAGACCGGTGTGTATCCGCTGGCGTCGCCGGGTGGGTGGCGACTCCTGGGATGGACCAGGGTCGCGATGTTCGATCCCGGTTCCGAGGAACCGTTCCGCATCCGCGCCGGCGATCGCGTCCGTTTCGTTCCGCTGTGATCCGCATCAGCGAAGCCGGTCTGCGCACGACCGTGCAGGACCGCGGACGTTTCGATCACCTGCGCTCCGGAGTCCCGCCGGCCGGCGCCGCGGATCGGTACGCGCTCGCCGCCGCGAACGCGCTCGTCGGCAACGCCGACGATGCCGCGGGCATCGAGATCATCGGCACGACCTTCCGCTTCACCTGTGACGACGCGCGTGTCGTCGCGGTGGCCGGTCGCGACGTGTCCCTTTCGACCCGTACGCGTCTCCCCGGCTGGAGCTCGGCGTTCGTGCGCGCGGGGCAGACGGTGACGGTCCACGCCGGCGAGCGCACGCGCTTCGCGTACCTCGCGGTGAGCGGCGGGATCGCGACCGCGCCTGTCCTCGGATCGCGCGCCACCTATCTGCCTGCCGGTCTTGGCGCGCCGCTCCGCGCCGGTGATGCGCTTCCTCTCGGCGATTCGGACGCGGGACCGGAGGACGCTGCGCGGCACATCGGAACCACGGCTTACGACGGACAGGTGCGCGCGATGGTCGGGCCGCACACGGGTCGCTTCGAGCCGGACGCGATCGAGCGCTTCTTCGAAGGGGACTTCATCGTCGAGCCTGCGAGTGACCGTCAGGGCGTGCGCATCGGTGGCCGCGCGATCGCGCCGCGTGACGGCGAGCTGCTGAGCTGCGGTGTCGTCGCTGGCGCGGTGCAGGTGCCGCGCGGCGGCGCGCCGATCGTGTTGCTCGCCGATCACGGGACGACGGGTGGGTATCCGGTGATCGCGACCGTGATCGCCGCTGATCTCGGGAAGGTCGCGCAGCGGGTGCCCGGCGAGTCGCTCCGCTTCTACCGCGTCGAGCGCGATGCGGCGCTCGACGCTTTGCGCGGCGAACGACGCGCGCTCGATGCCGCGCGCACCAGCGCCTGACGCAGCGCGACCATCTCGAGCGCCGCATCCATCGACTCGGCGCCCTTGTTGCCCTGCGCGCCGCCGGCGCGTTCGCGCGCCTGGTCGATCGTGTCGCAGGTCAGCACGCCGAACGGGATCGCCGTCGGGTAGGTGAGCGTGAGATCCATGAGCCCCTTCGATACGGACTGCGCGATGTATTCGAAATGCGGAGTCTCGCCGCGGATCACACAGCCGATCGGGACCACGGCGTCGTAGCGACCTGTGTCCGCGAGCAGCGCGACCGCCGCGGGAAGCTCGAACGAGCCCGCGACCTCGAAGAGATCGACGCTCGCGCCCGAATCGGTCGCGCGCTCGATCGCGCCGCGCTCGAGTGCCAGGGTCACCTCTTCATTCCACCGCGCGCGAACGATGGCGACCCGCGCGCCGCGCGCCGCGCCGACGCGTTTGCCCGCACGTGTCTTTCCGGTCGCCATTCGTCGCACTCTATCGGGGGGCTGGGCGCAGCATCCCGCGTGCCCTAACGTTCAATTAAGAATGGACGACCCCCGGCTCGTCGCGCTCGGCCTTGTCCCGCCCGCTCCCGGCCAGGAGCGGACGGAGGAGGAGACGGCCGCCCCGACCGCGCCACCGGCGACTCCGGACTGGCAGCCGGCGCAGCAGTCGCAGTACATGCCGCCCCCGCCGCCGCCGAATCCATTTTCGGAGGCAGCGAACACCATCCCCCAGTACCCGGACCCGTTCACCACCCCGCTTCCACCGGTCGTGGCGCCACCGCCCGCCGCGCCCGCCCAGCCTGCCGTGCCGTCCATCTTCAACTCGCCGAACTCGCCGTTCGCGTTCGCGCCGCAGGCGCCCGCGCCTGAGGCGCCGCCCGCCGCTGCGCCATACGAGCCGAGTTCATTCGCCGCGCCGAACGCGTTCACGTCTCCGAACAGCCCGTTCGGCGTCGCAGCCGCAGCTCCTGCCTATACGCCCCCCGCGTACACGCCCAGCGCGCCCGTTGCCGCGCCGGCAACGAAGGTCGACAAGAAAGCTGAGAAGCGCGCTGACGAAGAGCGCAAGAAGCTCGCGAAGATCGCCGAAGAGAACGCGAAGGTCGCTGCGAAGCTCGCCGCGGCGAACGCCATCGAGGCCGAGAAGATCGCGGCCGAGGACGCCAAGAGGAACGCGAAGCTCGCGGCGGCGCAGGCGAAGATCGACGAGCGCGAAGCCAAGATCGCGGAGCGCGAAGCGCGAAAGAACGCGAAGCGCAACAAGTCCGCGCCGGATGCGGTCCCGGCGCAAGCGGCCGTGTTCGTCCCGCCGGCTCCGAAGCCATTCGCTCCACCGGCTCCATTCACGCCACCGGTCATCGCCGCGCCGATCGTTCCGCTGAAGCCGCCGGCATATCTGGACCTCATGGCCGCGATCGGAAAGCATCCCGCGGTCATCCGGAAGGATGTCCGCTTCGGGCTCGTCGGCCGCTCGCGTCTCGAGCTCGCGCCGATCGGGGTCGCGCTGGTCGGGCTCCGGACCGGGACGGCGTACACGTGGGCTGAAGTCCAAGAGGTCGGAGCCGAGCGCGGGGCCCTCATCGTGAAGACGCAGGCCGACCGTGAGCGCGTCGTCAAGACCAAGGAAGGCACGACGACGCAGCCCTACGTCGAGAAGCTGACGCGCCGGCTGGTCGTCTCGATCGACGGAGCGAGCGAGCCTGGGCTCGCGCCGTTCGTCGCCAAGGTCATGCAGGACATGAAGGCGCAGACCTTCAACTACCACGCGACGTCGTGGCTCGAATACGAGAACGCGCTCGAGCGCGTGCGTGGCGACTTCGCGGAGCATGACGATCCGTTCGTGCCTGCGGTCGCCGGCGCGTTGTTCGCGTTCATCTTCTTCGCGGGACTGTTCATCCTCCCGGAGATCGTCAACCTCGCGTCGGACATCCGGCCGCCCGCCGGATCCGGCGCGTTCGTGGTCCAGCCTCGGTACAGCTGGCTCGACCTGCGGAGCTTCGTGATGGCGGTCGGGCTGTCGGCGCTGCTCACGCGGCTGGTGCTGCGCCTCGGTCTCGGTGCCTCGGCGCTCGCATGGGCGAGGGGTAGCGTTCGCGGCTGGCACACGACCGGACCCGCCCCACTGCGGATCGCGACGCGCGAGCTCGCGCGCATCCTGCTGAGCACGACCGCCGCGGCGGCCGCACTGCTGCTGGGCTTCGCGGCCTTCGCGCCGACGGTCGCCTCGACGCTGGTCATCGACAGCGTTGGGCTGCGCGAGGTCGTGCCGCTGCCGATCGTCGGGATCGACAAGAAGTGGTCTGAGGTGACCGAGGTGCAGAAGAGCGAAGGTCCGGGCCGTCTCGAGGGTTTCGGCGTGACCGTGCTTTTCAGTGGCGGCCGCTGGATCAGCACCGTCGATCACGATCTGTCCGGCGGGACCGACGGTCAGCTGCTCAAGGCCGCCAAGAGCTGGGCGGACAACGCGACGAAGTAGCTAGCTCGACTCGTCCGCGATCACGCTCAGCAGGTGGCCCATCTTGTCGCGCTTGGTGTTGAGGTACGCGCGGTTCGTGGCGTTCGCCTTGATCTCGATCGGGATGCGCTCGACGATCTCGAAGCCGTACAGCGACACGCCGGCCTTCTGCGGGTTGTTGGTGAGAATGCGCGCGCGGCGCACGCCGAGGTCCATGAGGATCTGCACGCCGATCCCGTACTCGCGGTTGTCGGCCTTGAATCCGAGGCGCTCGTTCGCTTCGACGGTGTCGAGGCCCTGATCCTGTAGCGCGTACGCCCGCAGCTTGTTCATGAGTCCGATGCCGCGTCCCTCCTGCCGCAGGTAGAGGAACACGCCGCGCCCCTCTTCGGCGATGCGCGCGAGCGCGGCATCCATCTGCGCGCCGCAATCGCAGCGCTGCGATCCCAGCAGATCGCCGGTGAGACATTCGGAATGCACGCGCACGAGGACGGGCTTGCCGTCGGCGACGTCGCCGATGGTGAGCGCCACGTGCTCCGCCTCGGTGTTGCCGAAGCGCGCCCGGAAGCCGTGCACCAGGAACTCGCCGTACTTCGTCGGCAGCTTCGCGGTCGCAACGCGCTCGACCATCTGCTCGCGCGCCATCCGGTACGCGATGAGCTCCTTGACGGTGATCATCTTCAGACCGTGACGCTTCGCGAAGCGCTTGAGCTCCGGGAGGCGTGACATCGAGCCGTCGGGGTTGGTGATCTCGCAGATCACGCCGACCGGCTGAAGTCCAGCGAGGCGGCACAGGTCGACCGCGGCCTCGGTCTGCCCGGCGCGCACGAGCACCCCGCCGTCGCGCGCGCGGAGCGGGAACATGTGTCCCGGCTTGACGAGGTCTCGCGCCGTCGACTTCGGGTCGGCGAGCACGCGGATGGTCTGCGCGCGGTCCGCGGCGCTGATGCCGGTAGTGATCCCCTCGCGCGCGTCCACGGTCACGCTGAACGCGGTTCCCAGGCGGGCCTCGTTGCGCTGCACCATCTGCGGCAGATCGAGCTGCTCGAGCCGCTCGCCCGTCATCGGGACGCAGATGACGCCACTTGCGTACTTGCGGATGAACCCGACCATCTCCGGCGTTGTCGCCTCGGCCGCCATGGTGAGGTCACCTTCGTTCTCGCGATCCTCGTCGTCGACGACGATGATCATCCGGCCCGCGGCGATCTCCGCGATGGCCTCGTCGACCGTGCCGAAGGGCGGCTCGGGCGAAACGACACGGGGGTGAGGCGTGATCTTCTTCGAGCGTGTGATCGTCTTCGGAGCGGACGCCTTCTTCACATGACCAGTTTAGTTCACGACTTGCGCAGCAAACGCTCCACGTACTTCGCGACGATGTCGACCTCGATGTTCACCGCCTCGCCGACGCCAAGAGCGCCGAGCGTCGTGCGCTCGGCGGTGTGTGGGATGAGCGCGACCTCGAAATACGTCTTGCCGAGGCTGGCGACGGTGAGGCTGACGCCGTCGATGGTGATGAAACCCTTCATGACGACGTAGCGCGCCGCTGCCTTCGGGAGGACGAAGCGCAGTCGCGCACCTTGGCCCTCCGCGTGCCGCGCCACGAGCTTGGTCGTGCCGTCGACATGACCCTGAACGAAGTGGCCGCCCAGCGCCGTCTCCGGTGTCGCGGCGCGCTCGAGATTCACCCGGCTGCCGCGCATGAGCGTGCCCAGGGTCGTCCGCGCGATCGTCTCGGGCACGATGTCCGACGCGAAGCCGCGGTCGTCGCGCTCGATCACGGTGAGGCACGTCCCCGCGACGTTGACGCTGTCGTCCACCGCGAGCCGTTCGAGCACGCGGGCGCAGGCGATCTCGAGCCGCGCGCCCGAGCTCGTGGTGCCGACGTGGCGCAGCGTCCCCATCTCCTCGACGATGCCGGTGAACACCTATAGGTCTCCTTCGACGGCGACGTCATCGCCGAGGCGCCTGACGCGCACGTTCTTCAGCTCCGAGGCGCCGGTGACACCCGCGAGCGCCGGTGGTCCGTCGCCGCCCGCAATGGGCGCGGTGATGATCATGAGCCGATCCGCGAGCCCGCCGCGCACGAGCGCTCCGGCGACGCGCGGACCGGCTTCGGAGAGCACGGTGTTCACGCCGTGCTCGCCGAGCCAGCGCGCCGCCGCCCCCAGATCGAGACCGCCGTCGGCGCGCGGCAGCGTCGTGAGCAGGACGCCCGCCTCCCGGAGCTTGTTCGTGCGGCGGGCGTCCGCGTCCCGCGCGACGAAGAGCACCGTGTGCTGCGGGTCCTTGGCGCGCACGACCTTCGCGGTGAGCGGCGTGCGCGCTTCGGTGTCGACGATGACGCGCAGCGGATCGCGCCCCTTGACCTCGCGCACGGTGAGCGCTGGATCGTCAGCGAGCACCGTGCCGATGCCGACGAGCACGGCGTCGGAATGGTCGCGCAGGCGGTGCACTTCCTTCAGCGCGCGCTTGCCGACGAGGTAGCGGCGGCCGGGCGCCGTGACGCGGCCGTCGAGCGTCGTTGCGAGCTTCACCACGATGAACGGGCGTCCGCGGCGCACACGGCTGACGAAGCCCTCGTTGAGGCGCTGCGCCTCGGCCTCGAGAACTCCATGCTCGACCTCGACGCCGGACGCCTTCAGCTGCCGGAAGCCTTTGCCATCGGTGCGCGGGTCGACGTCGCGCATCGCAGCGACGACGCGGACCACGCCCGCCTTCAGGATCGCGTCGACGCACGGTCCGGTGCGGCCGTGGTGCGCGCACGGCTCGAGCGTCGTGTACAAGGTCGCGCCGCGCGCCGCGTCGCCGGCCTTCGCCAGCGCGTTCACTTCGGCGTGCGGCTCGCCGGCGGCCTGGTGATGACCCTCGCCGACGATCCTCCCGTCGCGGACGATGACCGAGCCGACCATCGGATTGGGGCTCGTCCGGCCGGCGGCGCGCGCCGCGAGTCGCAGCGCGCGTCGCATGTATGTCGTGTCTTCGTCCGTCATCAGTTGTAGTCTGCGTCCTCTTGGCCACCGATCTCGCGGCCGTCGCGAAGCGTCTACCGCCCGAGCTGCGCGTGCGCGTGGGCGAGGACGCGGACATCGAGCGCGTCGTCGAGTTCCAGAACCGCGGGGCGGCGCCGAGCCACTGGCAGTCGCCGGCGGCGGCGCGCGCGATGATGACGGCCGCTCCCGAGCCGCTGCGCCTGACGCTGCTCGTCGAGGATGACAAGGGCGAGATCCAGAGCGTCGGCGGCACCTCCAACGGCGGCCCCTTTGCCTCGCCGGACGGCTCGTGGCGCGCCGGGCTGCGCGTCGCTCCCGACTGGCGGCGCCGCGGCATCGCGCGCTCGTTGCTCGGACAGCTCGAGGAGCACGCTCGCGCGAACAAGGCATCTCGCCTGGTCAGCGCGGTGCGCGGCGACGAGCTGGATGGCGCGAAGTTCGCGGAGGCGATGGGCTTTCGCGCCTTTCACGAGCGGATCGACGCGTACATCGACGTGCCCTCGTTCGACGCTGCGAAGTTCGAGGACCCCGACGAGGTCGCGAAAGGCGCGGGCATCCGGCTCGCCTCGTACGCGGAGCTGAAGAGCGAGCGGGGCGCGGACTTCGAGTCGTTCCAGCGCGAGCTGCTGCCGGTGATCTGGGCCATGGCGCGCGACGTCCCGTCGCCGACGCCGATGCCGGAAAATCCGCCGCCGTTCGAGCAGGCCAAGCGCATGTTCTTCGACGGCCCCGGGACGGATGGGCGCAGCACGATCATCGCGCTGCGCGACGGTCACCCGGTCGCGATGACGGCGACGATGGTCAAGGAGAACGGGACCGCCTACACGAACTTCACCGGCGTCTCGCGCGCCGAGCGCGGCAAGGGCATCGCGCTCGCGATGAAGCTGCGCGCGCTGCGCGAGCTGCGTGGACGCGATGTGAAGCTGTTCGGCACGACCAACGACGAATCGAATGCCGCGATGCGCGGCATCAACCGCCGGCTGGGCTACGTGCCCGACCCACCGACGACGATGTACGCGAAGCCTCTCGCATGACGCTGAGCACGCCCGCGCCGACGCATCCGGGCCGCGAGCTCCGCGACTCTTCACTGCGCCAGCTCGACAACGCGGCGCGTGCGCTGAATCTCGATCCCGGCATGCACAAGTACCTCCGAACGCCGGAGCGCACGCTCATCGTTTCCGTCCCGGTGATGCTCGATGAGGGTCAGCTCGAGGTCTATACGGGATACCGCGTCCAGCATTCGACCGGCCGCGGACCCGGCAAGGGCGGCATCCGCTTCCATCCGGGCGTCAATCTCGAAGAGGTCGAGGGGCTCGCGATGCTGATGACCTGGAAATGCGCGGTCACCGATCTGCCGCTCGGTGGAGCGAAGGGCGGCGTCGCGGTCGACCCGCACGCGCTCACGCGCCGCCAGGTCGAGCGCCTTACCAAGAGATACACCGCCGCGATCCTCCCGATCATCGGTCCGGAGCGCGACATTCCCGCGCCGGACGTGAACACCGACGAGTCGACGATGGCGTGGATCGTCGACACCGTGACGATGATGACCGGGCACCACTCGCCCGAGGTCGTCACCGGCAAGCCGATCGAGCTCGGCGGCTCGCGCGGACGCACCGAGGCCACCGGACGTGGCGTCGCGTTCGTCGCGCTGGAAGCGATGAAGCGCGTCGGCCGCCGTCCCGACAACACGCGCGTGGCGGTGCAGGGCTTCGGCAACGTCGGGAGCGTGACCGCGAAGATCCTGGCGCAGGCGGGCTGCAAGATCGTCGCGGTGTCGGACGTGAGCGGCGGCTACGCCGGCACGCAGGGCATCGACATCCCGGCCGCCATCGAGCACGTGAAGCGGCACCCCAAGCGTGTCCTCGAGGGTCTGCCCGGCATGTCCAAGATCAGCAATGCCGAGCTCCTCGCGCTGGACGTCGACGTGCTCGTGCCCGCGGCGCTCGAGGGGCAGATCACCTCCGACAACGTGCACGAGATCCGCGCGCCGATCATCGTCGAAGGCGCGAACGGCCCCATCACCGCCGACGCCGATCGCAAGCTCGCCGACCGGGGCGTGACGATCATGCCGGA
>JBDUCG010000102.1:0-6462 GCA_040003565.1 Chloroflexota bacterium
GTGTCGTTGGCGATGCCGAACGTCGCGTCGACGTCGACCGGCTGCCCGTCCTTCAGCACCTGCACGTAGCGGCGCGTGCCCTGCGTCTTGATCGCGAGGTTCGGGACGGTGAGCACGTCCTGCCGGCTCACGAGGATCACGCTCGCCGTGCCGCTCATGCCCGGTTTGATCGACGCGTTCGGGACGTCGATGGTGACGTCGACGCCGTACACGGGCACACCCTGCTGGATCGTGGCGACGGGATCGACGCCGGTGACCTTGCCGGTCATGCGCGTGGTCGCGCCGAGCGCGTCGACGGTGATGTTCGCGACCAATCCGAGCTTCAGCTTCGAAACGTCAGACTCGCCGACGGTCCCGTGCAGCTGCACGGTGCCGGTGTTCGCGAGCAGGACCACCGGGGTCGTCGTGCTCGATGACGCAGGCTCGCCCACGGTGCCATTGATCGCCTGGACCACGCCGGCGCTCGGCGCGCGCAGCGTCGCATAATCGAGATTCGCCTGGGCGGTCGCGACCGACAGCTCCGCTGAGGCGACGCTGTTCTGCGCGCTCTGGATGTCCGCCGGCTTCGACGCGAGCGTGCTCTGTGCGTTCTGGACCGCGAGGCTCGTCCGATCGATGGTCGCCGGGACGTTCTGCACCGCCGTCACGTAGCTGCCGTTCACCGCGTCGCCGAGCGTGTTCGCGGACGTCGTCGCCTGCGACAGCTTGAGCTTCACGGTCGAGACCCGCTGCTGCTCGCTGCCCACCAGCGTGTACAGCGTCGCGAGGCCGGCGCGCCATTGGTCGAACGCACCGTGCAGGCTTCTCGTGGCCTGTGTGTTGAGCGACGCCTGAGCGCTCGTGACGTTCGTCTGGATCGCCGTGAGCACGGACGATGTCGTGTCGAGCGCACTGGTGAGCCGTGACAGCGCCAGCGCGTAGTTCGTCTGAGCGAGCCCGTAGCTGCTCGCGATACCGATCGTGTCGCTACCGGCCGCGATCGCATTGTCGAAGTCGCCCAGGAGCGACAACATCGCGCTGCGCGCGCTCTGATAGTCGGCGAGTGCCGGCGACAGAAGGTTGAGCGAGTTCGCGCGCGCGTTCTCCAGCGCCGGCGAGTTCGCGGATTGCAGCGAATTCAGGACGTTCCGCAGATCGCCGGTGTCGCCACCGCCGACGACCTGGCTGACGAGCGCGATGAGCGCGTCGATCTGCGACTGGATCGTGGTGAGGCTGTTCTGGAATGCCGCGATGTCGGTGCTCGACGCGGCGGTGAGGTTCTGGAGGTTCGACTTTGCCGCCGCATAGTTCGACGTGATCTTCGCCAGGGCGGCCTGCGCGTTCGCGACGTCGGTGTTCGCGGACCTCCGCGCGTTGTCGAGGCTGCGCTGCGCGTCGGCGTAGGACTGCTGCTGCCGCTGCAGATTCGACTGGGCCGTCGCGAGGTTGTTCTGGGTGTTCGCCAGCGCGTTCTCGAGATCCGTCGCCTCGATGCGCGCGAGCTCCTGGCCGGCCGTGACCTGCTGCCCGACCGTCACCGAGATCGCGGAGATGCGTCCGGCGCTGCGGAAGTTGAGGCGCGCCTGCCCGGAGGGGTTGACCGAGCCGGAGATCGCGACCGTTTGCGCGATGCTCGCCCGACCGGCCTCGGCCGTGCGGTAGGTCGGCGCGGCCGTGCCGGTGTTGCCGCGGAAGATCGTGATCGCGCCACCGACCAGCACCGCGGCCAGGACGATGACGAGGATCCGACCCGGCCAGGTCGACACCACGCCTCTTACGACATTCACGTTCATGCTCGTTGCGGTCATGTGGCCACCCCTTCCCTGGTGAGACGCGCGGTCACGACCGCGCCGAGCGCGTAGGCGACGACGGCGGCGAGCGCGATCGCGCCGATCGCGGGGATCTGCCAGAGGACGAAGAGGATCGTCGCGCCGGCGAGCGCGACGACCGGCGCCGGCAGCTGCGTCTGGAAGCGCGACAGCGCGCGTGTATGGAGCAGCGCGTCACCGAGCCGCCAGGCGGTCGCGGCGAAGCCGACGAGGATCGCGAGGAGCGCGAAGACGCACACGACCGCGAACGCCGTGAGGCCGACCTGAAGCGCGGCCGGCGCGCCGAATGGCGAATCGCGAAGCGCTCCGGTGACGAAGTTGAGGTAGACGACCCAGGCGAGCCCCGCGGTGGAGACGGCCAGGCCGATCACGACGAAGCCCGCGGCGAGCACCCGCGCCTGCGAGCGCCAGTCTCCGAGAGATGCGCGGTACACCGCGACGACCTGTTCGTTCGCGAGAACGAGCGTCGATGCGGTGAGCAGGAGCGTGAGGAACAGACCGGCCGCGTCGCGCGCCGTGTCGGAGATGCCGCGCTGCAGCGGCACGATCGCCTGCAACGGACCCGCGACGCGCAGCTGCGCGTCCACGATCGAGCGACCCGGCGGAAGGCTGTTGCGCGGGTCGAAGAACACGCGCGGTCGCACCGCGATGTCCGTGGCGGACGTCGGGGAGGTCGCCGCGGCGCCCACGAAGAGGATCGCGCTGAGACCGACCGCGACCACGAGCGTCCCGAGGATGATGACGATGTCGCGTCGCGTCATCGGACCAACCGGCGACGCTGCGGAGCGCTCGCGATGAGCGCGTGCGCGGCGAGCACGCAGGCCACGCCGACGAGCGCGACCGCGAGGACCGTCAGCCCGTCGATGAAGAACGATGCGTTCGTCGTATCGGCCGACGTGGCACCCAGGACGTTGACGAGCGCGGCCACGAAATCCTGGCCGCTCTCGGCGAGCTGGCGCGCGAGGAAGGCGAGGCTCGGGAGCGCGAGCATGGCGGCGACGACCCACTCCCAACCGACATGCCGCTCGACGACGCGGCGCATCACCGCGTCGCGGAATCCGATCGGTGGCGCCTGCGGCGGGACCGCGGACAGGACCGCGTGCAGATCGCGCTCGTCGGGCTCGAGGTCCGACAGTCCGTGCTGTTTCAAGCCTGCATCTCCCTCTTTCGCGCGGCGAGGCGCGCCTTGAGCGCGGCCCGCGCCCGGTGCAGATGGGTCTTCACGGTGCCGAGCGGGATGCCCAGAGCGTCGGCCACCTCTTGATAGGACAGCTGCTGCATATGACGGAGTGTGAGCGCGGCCCGGTAAGCCGGGGGCAGCTCTGCCATCGCCGCGACCACTTCAGCGACGGCCTCGTGCCGCATCGCCGATGCCTCCGGTCCCGACTCCTCTGGCTCCGCCGACTCCGGCAGCTCGTCGACCACGGTCTGGTGCGCGTGCCAGCGCTGGACGTGGTTCAGGCTCGCGTTGGTGACGATGCGGAAGATCCACGGGCCGAACGACAGCGCCGGGTCGTACTGGTGGAGCGCCTTGTACGCGCGAATGAACGCCTCCTGTGCGCAGTCCGATGCCGCATCGGGGTCCCCAGTGATCCGCAGCGCGATGTTGTACACCCGGCCTCCGTAACGTTCGACAAGGACTGAGTAGGCATCGGCATCGCCGGCGAGGCACCGCTGGACGATCTCTGGATCGGTGCGCGTCAGGCGGCGGCCTCCGAAGGCGCCCGAGGCCCCCTCCTAAGCCGGTTACCCAGAGGCCTTTCGGGGTGTTTCGCGTATTGTGGTGCCCCCGATGGATCTCACTTGGTTGGGACACGCTTGCTTCCGCATGCGCGGCCGTGAAGGCATCGTTCTCACCGACCCACCTGATCCCAGGTCGGGCCACGCCATCCCGCGGACCGAGGCCGACCTCGTCACGATCTCGCACGATCACGCCGGTCACGCCAGCCTGAAGTCGGTCGGGGGCGAGCCGGTGGTCCTCCGCGGACCCGGCGAGTACGAGGTCCGGGAGGTGCTCGTCACCGGCCTCGGGACGTTCCACGACGATGACAAAGGAGCGTCGCGCGGCCGCAACACCGTGTTCACCATCCGCCTGGACGACCTCCTGATCTGCCACCTGGGCGATCTCGGCCACGCCCTGGCGTCGGCCGACATCGAACGGCTGGGCGACATCGACATCGCGCTCGTCCCCATCTCGGGTGCGGACACGAACCTCTCCGCCGCGAAGGCCGCGGAGATCGTCCACCAGCTCGAGCCGAAGGTGGTCGTACCGATGTCCTACGACCCCGAAGTTCAGAAAAAGGACAGCCCCTTCGAGCGCCTCTTACACGAGCTCGGCGTGAAAGAGCTCACACCTGTCCCGAAGCTCTCCGTCACACGCAGCTCGCTTCCGGAGAACGTTCAGGTCGTCGCGCTCGACTCCCGCGCGCGGTAGTCCTACCCTCCGGCCAGCACGCGAGGGAGGGACGATCATGCGCACACGCCCTGCGGTCAGCCAGGCGTTCCAGTACGGCCTCATCATCTTCACGCTCACGGTGCTGCTCGGGCTCGCGAACGCGGCGCAGCTCTTTGGCGCGCTCGATCGCAATACGCTGCTCACGCATCTTCACTCCGGCACGCTTGGCTGGATCACGATGGGCGTGATCGGCATCGCGATCTGGATGTTCGCTCGCGAAGGCGAGGATCTCTTCGCTCCGGTGATGCTCAGCGCACTGAGCACGGCCGCCTACGTCATGGCGTTTTGGTCGGGCGTCTTCATCCTGCGCGGCGTGTTCGGCCTCGCGGAGCTCGCGGTCATCGTCTACTGGTGGTGGTTCGTCTACACGCGCATTCGGGCTCAGGGCGGTATCGCTCGCCTCGAGATCTCGAAGCTCTGCGTCCTCTTCGGCCTGACGATCCTCGTCATCGGATCGACGCTCGGCGTGATCGTCCAGGTCCTTCTCGCCACCGCCGTTGCGCTCCCGACGAATGCCGACCTTGTGGGCGGTCACGCATCGGCACAGATCGGCGGGTATCTCGTGCTCGTCGCCGCCGGCTTCGCCGAGTGGCAGCTGACCGGTAGCGCGAAGCGCACGACGCTCGGCCTCGCGCAGGCATATCTCCTCTTTGGCGGCGGCCTGCTCCTGTC
Organism: Chloroflexota bacterium; assembly: GCA_040003565.1. Taxonomy (GTDB): domain Bacteria; phylum Chloroflexota; class Limnocylindria; order P2-11E; family P2-11E; genus CF-39. Next base: position 4,936 of record JBDUCG010000102.1, read on the forward strand.
GGTCAGCGTTCTGCTCGCCCCCGTGCTCGGGCCGCAGCTCGCCCAGGCACTGCCCGGTGTCGCGACACTCCTGACCGTGGTCGGCATCGTGATCGTTCTCGTGCGCGTCGGGCGCGCAGCGCTCGCGGCTCCCTGGATGGCCACGACCGGGACTCGTCACATCGCCATCGCGGTCGCGTTCCTGGTCCTCGGGGTCATCCTCCAGGCGGTGCTCGTGCAGCAGCTCATCGCCGCTCAGGGAGACTTCACGCTGGTTTCCGCGGGTCTGGTACACGCATACGACCATGCGATGTTCGTTGGCCTGATGACCAACGCGATCTTCGGCGCGATCCTCGTGACGTCGTCCGGCAGTGGGATCGCGATCAGCAAGAACCCAGTGCCTCCGCGCGTGTGGCCGTGGGCCGACAACGTCATCTTCTGGGGTCTCAACGTCGGCGCTGCGGCGTTCATCGCGGTCCTGCTGATCCTCGGGTCGGGCGAAGGCAAGCCGGCATTCACACATCCGGTGTCCTTCGTCGCTCCGATCATGGGTCTCTCCGCGCTGCTCGGGATCGCCACCTACCTCATGCGCCTCATGGGCAGGCCTGCCTCGGTTTCCTCGCGCGCACGGGCCTAGCCGTACGGACCGGACGGTCGGGGAGACCCGGCCGTCCGGTATACTTTTCATACGTCGCGCACGCGCGCGACGACATTTTTTGTCCGGGTGGTCCGAGTTCCGATGTACGCCATCGTCCGCAGCGGCGGTAAGCAGTACCGCGTCGAAGAGGGAGCCCTCGTCAGCGTCGACACCGTCGCCGGCAAAGTGGGCGATACCGTCACGCTCGGCGAGATCCTGATCATCGCGGACGGTGACGACGTGAAGGCCGGCCAGCCCGCACTGGGCGGCGCGAAGGTCACGGCGGAGATCGTCGCTCACGGCAAGGGCCCGAAGATCCAGGTCCTCCGGTACAAGAACAAGACCCGCCAGCGCCGCTCGCGCGGCCACCGTCAGGCGGAGACCACGCTCCGCATCACGAAGATCGAGGCATAAGGAAATGGCACACAAAAAAGGCGCAGGCTCCACACGCAACGGTCGCGACTCCGCCGGGCAACGGCTCGGCGTGAAGGAGTTCGCGGGCTCGGTGGTCGAGGCGGGTACCGTCCTCGTCCGTCAGCGCGGCACGCGCCTGCTGCCCGGCCAGAACGTCGGCGTCGGCAAGGACCACACGCTGTTCGCGCTCGTCGCGGGTGAGGTCAAGTACACCCCGGCGCGCGACGACCGGCGCAAGGTCAACGTCATCCCCGCGGCATAGAGAGAGGCAGACCATGAAAGAGAAGATCCACCCCAAGTACATGCAGGCCAAGGTGCAGTGCGCGTGCGGCAACACGTTCACCACCGGGTCGACGAAGCCCGAGCTTCGCGTCGAGGTCTGCGCGAAATGCCACCCGTTCTTCACGGGCAAGCAGCACATCCTGGACATCCAGGGTCGCGTCGATCGCTTCAACAAGCGATACGGGACCAAGCAGGCGGAGCAGCCGGCCGCGAAG
>JBDUCG010000103.1:0-6427 GCA_040003565.1 Chloroflexota bacterium
TGGTCGCCATCGGCTCGATTATGGCTAGACCGCACGGAAGTCGTCGGAGACAGCGCTAAGGCAGGCGGTTGAACCAGAGGAGCGACAACCCACCGGCGATGATCGACAGCACCGCGGCGAGCGCGGTGAGGTACGCGGTCACCTCAGTCTTTTGCTGGCGCAGGACGAGCTGGGTCGAGAGCTTCTCGTATACGGCGCGCAGGTCGGCGGCGTTCGACGCGTTGAAGTACTCGGCGTCGGTCATCTGCGCGATCTGCTTGAGCGTCGCTTCATCCAGGCGCGTGCGGATCTGACGACCCTGCAGCCGGAGGATCGTTCCTTCGGCGCTGCCGAGGCCGACGGTGTACACGCGGATCCCGCGGCTGATCGCCTCGTCGATGATCTGCAGGGGCGCCGGGAACTGGTTGTTCTGCCCGTCCGACAGCAGGATGATCGTGGCCGGCGCGTTCAGGCTTCCGCCCGGTGGCGGCGTGGCCGGCGGACGTGCCTGACCACCACTCTGTTCGAGACGCGCCAGCGCCGCGACGCTCGGGAGTGTTCCCTCGTCGTTCTCGAAGATCGCGTCGAGCGAGGTCAGGATGCCGCGTCCGATCGCCGTCGCCCGCTGGGGTCGCAGGCGATCGATGGCCTTCACCACCAGGTCCTTGTCGGTCGTGGGCGACTGCACCAGCGACGCGTCGCCGGAGAACGACACGATGCCGACCGAAACATCCTCGCCCTGACGCGCGACGAAGGCCTTCGCCGCTTCTTTCGCGGCCTCCATGCGGTTCGGCTTGAGGTCCTCGGCCTGCATGCTCCCGGACACGTCGATCGCGAGGATCACCGTGCCTTCCTGCGCGGGTGCGGTCACGACCATGACCGGACGGGCGAGCGCAGCGGTCATGAAGAACATGGCCGCGAGGAAGAGCGCGGGCGGGATATGCCGGCGGACCCCCGGACCCCGGCCCATGGCCTCCTTGACGAGCGAGAGGCTCGCGTAGCGCAGCGCGTACTTCTGGCGGCGGCGCTGCGCCCAGATATAGAGCAGGACGAGGATCGGCACGACGAGCGTGAGCCACAGGCCGAGCGGGAAGAGGAAGGTCACGACGCGCGACCCATCGCGCGCTGACGCGCGCGGCGCAGCTTGCGCGTCGCGGCGAAGCGGACGACCGCGCGAACGAGATCCTCTTCGGTCGAGAGCTCGAGCGTGTCGACGCCGGCACGCCGGAACGCGGCGCCGAGCGCGCGCTCGCGGCGTTCCACGACCTCCGCGAATCGTTTGCGGAAGCGGGCGTCGTGGGTGTCGATGTGCAGCGCCTCGCCGGTCTCCGAATCGGTCATGATCACGAACCCGATATCCGGGAGCTCGCGCTCGCGGGGATCCGTGAGCCGGATCGCGAGCGTCTCGTGCTTGCGGGCCAGGAGCTCGAGGGGCTTCTCCCACCCGGGCATCGTGAAGAAGTCCGACACGATGAAGACGAGCGAGCGACGCTTGATCGTGCGGAGCGCGGTCTCGATGAGATCGGCCAGTGACGTCGCCGGTGAGCTCTCGAGGCGCGGCCGCCGCTGCAGCTCGTCGATGAGCCGTAGGACCTGCATCCGTCCACCTTTGGCCGGGACGATCTTCTCGACCTGCTTCCCGTACAGGATCGCGCCGACGCGGTTGCCGTGCCGCGTGAGAAGGCGCGCGACGAGGCCGACGAAGTCGACCAGGCGGTCGCGCTTGAGCGCGCTCGCCGTGCCGAAGTCCACCGACGGCGACAGATCGAGCAGGAAATGTGCGGTGATCTCGCGGTCCTCGAGGTATTCGCGAACGTGCGGGAGGTCGAGGCGCGCGGTCACGTTCCAGTCGATGTTGCGTACGTCGTCCCCCGCAACGTATTCGCGGATGTCGGCAAGGTCGAGACCCTGTCCGCGGAAGAGCGTGCGGTAGTCGCCCTGCAACAGACCGTCCAGGCGGCGGACGATCGTCCAGTCCAGACGGCGGAGCGTGCGCTCCGGCGTGCTAGCGGGCGAGAGCATGACCCTGCATCGGAGCAGTCGGCACTGGGATGCGCTCCATGACCTTCCCGATGAGCGTGTCGGACGTAACGTCGTCGGACAGCGCTTCGTACGAGAGCACGATGCGGTGCCGGAGCACGTCGGTCGCGACGTCGGAGATGTCCTGCGAAAGGACGTAGCTGCGGCCGCGCATGAACGCCAGCGCGCGTGCGGTGAGCACGATGTTGATCGAGGCGCGAGGACTCGCGCCGTACGTGATGTACTTCGCGATGTCGGGCACGCCGTAGTCCTTGGGTGACCGGGTCGCGGTCACGAGTCGCACGACGTACTCCATCAGCACCGGATCGACGAAGACCTTGTCGGTCTCGCGCTGCAGTCCGATGAGCTGCTCGGTGGTGAGGACGGATTGGATCGCGGCCAGAGGACCGGTCATTCGCTCCACAATGACGAACTCGTCCATCTCGCTCGGGTACGTGATGAGCACCTTCATCATGAAGCGGTCGACCTGCGCCTCGGGCAGCGCGTAGGTGCCCTCGGTCTCGATCGGGTTCTGCGTCGCCATGACGAGGAACGGATCGGGCACTTTGTGGGTCTCCCGCCCGATCGTGACCTGTCGCTCCTGCATGACCTCGAGCAGCGCGCTCTGCACCTTCGCCGGCGCGCGGTTGATCTCGTCCGCGAGGAGCAGGTTCGTGAAGACTGGGCCGAGCGAGGTCTGGAACTCGCCGTTCTTCTGGTTGTAGATGCGCGTGCCGACGAGGTCGGCGGGCACGAGGTCCGGTGTGAACTGGATCCGCTTGAACTCGCCGCTGATGGCCTGCGCCACGGTCTTCACGGCGAGGGTCTTCGCGAGACCGGGAACGCCTTCGACGAGGAGATGGCCGCGCGCGAGCAGCGCCACGACGATGCGCTCGAGCAGGACGTCCTGCCCCACGATCACCTTCTTGATCTCGAAGAGCAGGCGCTCCATCTGGCTGCCGGGACGGACGGACGTGGTCATGGCGCTTCCTTCCTTCTAATCCGGTGGGATACCGAGCCCGGCCGATGCCGCGTCGATCGTGACCGCGAAGCCCACCCCGCTAAAGACCTTACCTGCCGGGTTCACCAGCCCGGTGACGATACCCACGACGTCCCCATTTCGATCCACCAGCGGCCCGCCGGAGTTGCCAGGGTTCACCGCCGCATCGAACTGAATGAGGCCGGTGATCGGCTGCGACAGGTTCGGCGCGGTCATCGCGCGATCGAGCCCCGATATGACACCGGTCGAGAGCGATCCGGTGAGACCGAAGGGATGGCCGATCACGAACGCGGGATCGCCGATGCTGAGCGAGCCGGGATTGCCAAGGGTCGCCGGCTGGAACTGGGCCGGCGGCGCGACCGCTCGGAGCACGGCGATGTCACGGTCGGGCAGGCGCGCGACGACCTCGACCGCGGAGGTCGTGCCATCGTTGAACATGACTTTGATGTCGGTGCCCCCGTCGATGATGTGGAGGCTGGTGAGGATGTCTGCCATGTCATCGACGATGACACCGGCGCCGCTGCTCGGCTCGCCGCTCGCGCTCTTCGCGGAGACCTGCACCACCGATGGGCCAACGTGGTCGTAAATGGCCGCGGCGAGCTGCGGCGTCGGGGCGGGCGTCGGCTGCTCCTGCTGCGCGCGCAGCGCGACGAGCCCGCCGGTCTGTACCGCTGAGACGAGGAACCAGCTCAGCGCGAGAAGCGCCAGGAGCGCGAGCGGGGCGCGCACCACGCGGGCGATGCGTTCGCGCAGCGGAAGGCGCCGCGGAGTCTCGGGTGCCGGAGCGGGCTCCGGCATGTCGCCTCGCGGGAACTGACCGTAGGGTCGATCGGACCTCGACAGCGTCATACGGTCGACCCAGCATAGGCCCGGGTCAGGCGCGCAACCTATGAGTTGGTTAAGACGGCGCGGGCCGGGTCAGTCGGTGATCGGCACCATATAGCCCTGGCCGCGCATCGTCGCGAGGACGTTCGGCCGGCGCCAGTCGTCCTGGAGCTTGCGGCGCAGGTCGCGGATGTGGCGGTCGACGAGATTGCTGTTCGGCTCGGCGTCGGTGCCCCACACGCTGTCGATGATGTCCTCGCGGGACACGACGCGGCCGGCGTTCGCGATCAGCACATAGAGGAGTCCGCGCTCGAGAGGAGTGAGGTGCGGTGCGCTGCCGTCGAGCGCGATGTGACCATTGGTGATGTCGACGTGCATCTTGCCGATCTTCACCTCGTTATCCAGGTCGGGCATATGCCCGGTGGCGCGATAGATCGCCTGGCTTGCCCGGATCACGAGCTCCGCCGGATCGAACGGCACGCGGAGGATCTCGGTCGCGCCGAGGCCCACGGCGTTGAGCGCCCCTTTCATGCCGTGGTTGCGCACCAGCACCAGGACCGGTCGGTTCGTCTTGGTCATCTCGGCGACCGCGCCCCGGAGCGCGCCGTCGGCGGCGGCCTCGTCCAGGACCGCGAAATCGCAGCCGGCCTTGCCGACCTCCGAGATCGGCATCTCGATGGGGTTGGCGCGGATATGCGTCAGCGCCAGAGCGACCACACCCGCCAAGGGGGGCCGCACCACCAGCGCGACCTGGAATGGTGGGCGATTCTGAATGACCGTCATGATTGGTTGCCCTTACTAGACTCCCCTGATGGTCCGTAACGAAAGAGCACAAAAGGTCCGTATACGAACGTAGCGTCACGCAGTTCTCTACCGCGCATCACTCCGCGCGAACGCGAAGTGCTTCGACGTGTGGTCGCGGGCCTCGGGAACAAGGCCATCGCCGAGGAGATGTCGATCGGCGAGCAGGCCGTAAAGGCCCACATCTCGCGGCTTTTCTTGAAGTTCCGTGTCGAGAACCGCGCCGGGCTCGCGGTCGCGGCGATGAGTCAGGACCTCGACGCGCGTTCGCTGGCCGTCCGTGAGCTCGAGCGCCTCGCGCGCGAAGAGCACCGCGACGCGATCCGCGCTCGTTCGAAGCTGCTCACATCCCTGATCGGGAAGGGCCCGGCCAGCGTCGTGGCGCGCGATGGGCGCATCCTGCTGGCGAATCCCGCGTTCCAGCGGACCTTCCTGACCGCCCTCCGTCAGGACGAGAACGGCGTGCGGATGCCGGCCGATGCCACGCCACTCCTGCGGGCGACGAATGGCAAACCGGGGTCGCTGCGGTTCAAGCTGGCGAGCGGGCCGCGAAAGGGGACCTGGTGGCGCGCGAAGTCGGAAGCGGTCTCCTTGGGAAAGGCCAGGACGGTCGCGATCGTGCTTTTCCGCAGCGTCCGCGGACCGCGCTGACTAGCGGCTCCGGTCTTCGGCTGGGAGCTCGGAGAAGCGGCCTCGTAGGAGACCCGACCGGAGCGTCTCGATCGTGAGCCCCTCGGTCTCTCGCCAGTCGTGGCCTTCGCCCTGTGCGTCGAACGCGCAGTACGCCCACCTGCCGGAGACGACGGTCAGCGTATCGGACGCCGATTTGCTCTCACGCGTTGCGTGGGCATCGGCAATGCATACGAAGTGGATCAATCCACCCTTTGCCACGTTCCCTCCCCACTAAGGCAGCAGTGCTCCGGCGCGCCCGTGTGCCGACTCAACCGTAACACGTGACGGTGCCTGAACAGCCCTTACACGCGATGCTCATCACCAATCCCGCCGCCGGCGAGCGCCACGCGAAGGCCGGCGACCTGGAGCGCTGCGAGGCGATCCTGCGCGGCGCGGGCTTCGTCTTGGACCGTTTCGAGACCGGCGCTGAGTACCCCACCTCGGCTGACCTCGCGAAGCGGGCCGTCGAGCAGAAGTACGACGCGTGCATCGTCGCCGGGGGTGACGGCACGCTCGCACCGGCGGCCGCGATCCTCCTGGACACCCCGGTCGTTCTCGGCATCCTCCCTTTCGGAAGCGTGATGAACATCGCGCACGGTCTCGGCATACCGCTCGAGCCGGTCGAGGCGGCCAAGGTCATCGCGCGCCGGCACATCGTGCATGCCGACGCCGGCGAGGTCGGCGAAAAGATCTTCTTCGAGACGGCCGGGATCGGCCTCGATGCGGAGATGTTCGGGGCCGCGCGCCATATCGAGCGCGGCAACTGGAGCCGCGCCTTCCGGCGAGCGCTGCGGTGGCTGACGCATCGCTCGTACCGCTGCTCGATCACCGTCGACGGCCGCGAGGATCGCCAGCGGGCGATGCAGATCTTCGTCATGAACAGCCCGTATTACGGCTGGTCACTCGAGCTTCTGCCTCGCGTGTCGATGACCGACGGCTTACTCGACGTTGCGGTGTTCCCGAGACTCGGTCGGTGGGCGCTGCTGGCGTCGCTCTTCGCGGTCTGGCGTGGCGGGAAGCTTCCGGCCAAGCCCGTGGTGTACCGCGGCGCGCAGATCAGGATCGACTCGGACGACCCTGTTGCCGTTCACGCCGATGGCGTGCTCGCGGGCGGACTGCCGGCCGAGTTCG
>JBDUCG010000104.1:0-6392 GCA_040003565.1 Chloroflexota bacterium
TCCCCAGATAAGCGCGTCGCGCTCGGCCGATCCTCGCCGCTCCGAGCGTCCAGGATGGAGGCCCGGCGCGCCGGTCCGCGCCGCGCCCGCGTCGGCGATCCGAAGCTTCGCGAACGTCCCCTCGATGACGGACTTCAGATCCCACAGATCCACCTCGCGCGCCGGACCGAGCCAGCTCTGCGGAACAGCCGTGCCCGCGAGCAGGATGACCGCGGTCCAGCGCTCGTCGGGCAGTCCCTGCTTCCGCGGTACATAGACCGGCGCGATCTCGAAGATCGCGAGACCGCCGCGATGTCGCATGTTTCGCCGCGCCGTGTCGAGCACGCTGGCGCGCAGCGTGGGTCGGGCCGCCGACTGCGCGGGCGTCGTGGGGTTCTGGATGCGCAGCGGCTCAGGCGCCAGGCAGCTCCCATCCGGCGTCAGGCGGCCGAGCCACTGGGGATCGATCAGCGAGTACGACACCGTTTCTTGCAGGCCCATGCCGACGAGCGCGTCGCGCAGGCGTTCGCGGAATTCCTGCAACGGATGCGCCTCGGCAAGCGGCAGCGGTCCGTCGGGAACGCGTGTCGGCAGCCGGTCGTAGCCGACGATGCGCGCGACCTCCTCGATGATGTCCTCGGGGATCGCGATGTCGGTGCGCACGACGGGCGGGGTCGCGACGAGCGCGTCCCCGTCGGTCTTGACGCTGAACCCGAGCCACGTGAGCGCGCTCACGGTCTCATCCCGCGTGACCTCGAGGCCGAGATGGCGCGCGATCTTCGCGAACGGTAGGCGCACCCCGATCTGCGGGCGCGGTCGCGGGTAGCGGTCGACGACGCCGGCGAGACGCGCCCCGGCGTGCTCGCGCAGCAGCCCCGTCGCACGGCCGAGCGCGAGCGGCACGAGCTCGGGGCTCAGCTCCCACGAGAACCGGCGCGCCGCGGCGCTGCCGGATGATCCACGCAGGCCGAGCTTCGTCGCCGTCGTTCCGATGCTCCGCGGGTCGAACGACGCGCATTCGAGCGCGACGGTGACCGTGTCCGCGCGGATCTCGGAGTCTTCGCCGCCCATGATCCCGGCGACACCCAGCGCGCGCTCCTCGTCGGCGATGACGAGCGTCCCCGGTGGCAGCGCGCGCTCGACGCCGTCGAGCGTCTTCAGGCGCTCGCCGTCACGCGCCGACCGCGCGACCAGCGTGCCGCCCTTCACCGCGCGCAGGTCGTACGCGTGCAGCGGCTGACCGAGCTCGAGCATCACGTAGTTCGTGATGTCGACGACGTTCGAGATCGGGCGCATGCCGGCCGCGATGAGCCGCTGCTGCATCCAGTCCGGCGATGGCCCGATGCGGACGTTCTCGAGACGCGCGGCGGCGAAGCGCGGGCAGCCCGCGGGATCGTCGATGCGCACGTCGAGGCCTTTCGGCACCTCACGGCCCAGCGCATCGGTCGCCGGCTCGCGCAGCTTCGTCTTCAGGAGCGCGCCGACCTCGCGGGCGATGCCGACGATGCCGAGGCAGTCGGGCCGGTTGGGCTGCAGCTCGAGCAGCAGGACCGTCTCGCCGAGCGTCTCGGACAGAGGCGCGCCGACAGGCATCTTCTCGTCGAGCAGGAGGATCCCGTCGTGATCCTCGCCGATGCCGAGCTCCTTCTCGGACATGACCATGCCTTCGCTCTTGATGCCGCGCATGTCCTTGGGCTTCATGACCGCGCGCTCGCCGGTGTGCCCGTCGACGTATTCGGCGCCGATCTCGCCGTAGGCCACGACCGAGCCCTGCTTCAGGTTCGTCGCGCCGGTGACCACCTGCTTGCGGCGGCCCTCCCCGTACTCGATCGTCGCGAGCTGAAGCTTGTCGGCATTCGGATGTTTCGCGAGCTCGGCCACGCGTCCGACCCAGATGTTCTTCCATGCCTTGCGCTCGATGCCCTTGAGCTCGCTCCCGGACATGTGCAGGCGATGCCCGAGATCGTCGGCGGACACGGTGACGTCGACGTACTCGCGCAGCCAGGACAGCGGCACACGGATGAGCACCTAGAAGCTTTCCAGGAACCGCAGGTCGTTCTGGTAGAAGAGCCGGATGTCCGGCGTGCCGGACTTCAGCATCGCCAGCCGGTCGAGGCCGCCGCCGAACGCGAAGCCTTGATAGCGGTCGGGGTCGTAGCCGACGCGCCGGAGCACGTTCGGGTGGACCATGCCGCAGCCGGCGGCCTCGATCCAGCCGTCGCCGCCGCAGGTGCGGCAGCTCGGGTCGCGCCCCTCGCAGACGAAACAGCTGAACGCGATCTCGGCCGATGGCTCCGTGAATGGGAAGTAGTCCGGACGGAAGCGCACCTGCCGCTCGCTGCCGAACACCTGCCGCGCGAACGAGTAGAGGACGCCCTTGAGGTCCGCCATCGTGAGCTTCTCGTCGATCGCGAGGCCCTCGTACTGGAACAGGATGCTCTCGTGGATCGCGTCCGTCGCCTCGTACCGGTAGCACCGCCCCGGGACCACGACCCTGATCGGCGGCCTGCGCTGCTCCATGATCCGGACCTGCATGGGAGAGGTGTGCGTGCGCCCGAGCAACGGCATCTTCGGGTCGTCGCCAAGCGGATTCGACACCCAGAGCGTGTCCCATTTCTCGCGTGCGGGGTGGCCGGGCGGGATGTTGAGCGCCTCGAAGTTGTAGTAGTCGGTCTCGATCTCCGGACCCTCGACGGTCTCGAAGCCCATCGTGGCGAACACGCGCGAGACCTCGCGCATCGTCGCGCTTATCGGATGCAGCCGGCCGACGCGCACCGGGCGCGCCGGCAGCGTGAGGTCCACGCGCTCGCGCAGGCTCTGGTCGATCGACGCGCCGTGAAGCGCGGCGTTCCGAGTCTGCAGCGCCGCTTCGATGCGCGCCTTGGCCTCGTTCACGGCGGCGCCGTAGGCCGGCTTGTCCCTTCCAGGCAGCACCGCTATCTGCTTGGTGGCCTGAGTGACTTCTCCGTCCTTACGCCCGAGGTAGCGCACGCGCGCAGCTTCGAGCCCTGCGTCGTCCGCGCAAGCGTCGATCTCCGCCACCGCGCGGTCCGCGAGCGCTTTCAGATCCTGTGGTCCCGCCGCCATGCGATCCTTTCTCGTCGCGGGCCCGAGCCTCTCCGCGACCTAAACAGAAGACCCGCGTCCGCCCGTGTGCTTTCGCACTGTCCGGGACGAAGGCGGGCCTCCGCGGTACCACCCGATCTCCCACCGGCACGCGGCCGATGGACACTCGTGTGGAGCGCTATCGGGCTCCACCCGGATGCGCTTTTCTGCGCATCGGCTCGGGAGCGAATTCCCGCGTTCCGTGTCGCTGCGGGCTCACAGTCAGGACCCGCATTCCCTGAGCGACGTCTCCGCGGTACTACTCTCCGTCGCAGCCTCTATGACGAGCTGGCTGTCTCGCTCTTCTTCTTGCTCACGAGATCGACGTAATGCCGGAACACCTTCGGGTCGCGCACGGCCATGTCCGCGAGCACCTTGCGGTCGAGCTGGACGCCAGCGGTGCGCATCGCCGCCATCAGCCGGCTGTACGAGACGCCTGACTCGCGCGACGCGGCATTGATGCGCGCGATCCAGAGGGCACGGAATTGGCCCTTCTTCTTGCGGCGGTCACGGTAGGCGTAGTTGAGCGCGTGGAGCGCGGCCTCGCGGGCCGGGCGGACGAGCTTGTGCTTCGCCCCGCGCCGCCCTTCGGCGGCGTTCAGGAGCTTCTTGTGCTTCTTGTGAGCGGCGACTCCGCGCTTGATCCGTGTCATTTTCCTCTCCCTACTTACCCACGAGGTGCGGAAGCATCTTGCGGATGAGCCTGAGGTCGCCACGGGCCACGAGCGCCTTGCCGGCGTGAGCCCGCTTCCGGCGCGGCGACTTGTGCGCGTTGAGATGGCCTTTGTACGCCTTCATGCGCGTGAGCTTGCCGCGCCCGGTCGCCGTGAACCGCTTCTTGGCGCCGCTGTGACTCTTGATCTTGGGCACGACGGGATGCCTCCTCGCGCGAAGTGTGAACGCCGATTGTACCGGTTAGTTCGTTCGCTTACGAGGCGCGGCGCTTGGCGGTGTGGCGGTCGCTGATTGTGTCGCTGGTGGCGGCAAAGTGGGCTTCGCGACGGGCGCACTAGCGGGCGCGGCCTTCGCGACAGGCGCACTAGCAGGCGCGGGCTTCGGCGCTGCGACTGCGGCCGTCGGCGGCTTCGCCGCGACGGGCGCCGCAGGGGCGGCGGGGGCCGTCGGCCTGATCGCGGGCGCGCCGGCCGCGGGCGGTGGTGTCGTGGGTGCGGGCGGTAATGCCGCGCCCTGCGCATCGCGGCGCACCGGGTTCATCACCATGATCATCGAGCGCCCTTCCAACAGTGGCAGGCGCTCGACTATCCCGTGGTCTTTCAAGCGGTCGGCGACCTGCATCAACAGGACCCGGCCGCGTTCGGGATGGGCGAGCTCGCGCCCGCGGAAGCGTACGGTGACCTTCAGTTTGTCGCCCTCATCCAGGAACTTCGACGCCGACTTGATCTTGGTCTCGATGTCGTGGTCGTCGATCTTCGGCGTGATGCGGATCTCTTTCCAAGTGACCGAGCGCTGGCGCTTCTTCGCTTCCTTCGCCTTCTGCTGCTCGGCATAGCGGTACTTGCCGAAGTCGAGGATGCGAGCGACCGGCGGCGTGGAGTTGGGCGCGATCTCGACGAGGTCGTAGCCGAGGTCCTGAGCGTGCGCGAGCGCGCGCTGCGTCGGGACCACACCGAGCTGTTCGTTGTTCGGGCCGATCAGGCGCACGGCGGGCACGCGGATGCTCTCGTTGATCCGCAGTTCGGGAGTAGCTATGCGCGCGCCTCCGCTAGCAGAGGGGAAGCCCGCCGGTAGATGAAGTCAACTCCGAAGAGGATATCACCGGGCCAGTAGCGCACGAATGTGGTCGCGTACCCCTGGCCAGTCAGCGCGCGTGATCCCGTAGACGACGCTCGTTCGGATGCGGCCATCGTGCGAGATGCGGTCGTCTCGGTGTTCGCCTTCCTTGATCGCGCCCAGTCGCTCCATCGCTTTCTGCGAGCGCTCGTTCAGCTTGTCTGTCTGCAGCCACACCCGGTGCGCGCCCAGATCCTCGAAGAGATGGCGAAGCTGCAGGTACTTCGCTTCGGTGTTCGCGACGGTGCGGCGGGCATCGCGCCCAAGGAACGTCCAGCCGATCTCGGCCGTCCTGTTCCCACGGTCGATGTGCAGGAAGCGCGTGCTGCCGATCGGTTTGCCGTCGCTCAGCCGGCGCGTGAGGAACGCCACCTGGTTCCCGACGATCTGCTCCTCGAGCGCCGCGCCGATCCAACGCTCGAGCTCCCCCGCCTCGCGCGGCATGGGCACAAGCATCAGGCGCCAGATGTCGTCGTCGTGCGCGACCGGAAAGAGCTCGGCGGAATGCTCGCGACGTAGCGGCTCGAGCCGCACATGCGATCCGGTGAGGGTCACCGGCCGCGGATCGAACTCCGGCCGCTTCCGACCGACGACGTAGGCCATCTTCACGTCATCGGCCCAAGTGCCTTTGTCCGTCATCACGCCGTCGCGCTCGATGCCTTCGACCTCGAAGCCGGCGGCCCGGTACGAGGCGATGGCGCGGTCGTTGTACGCGAGGACGCTGAGCGCGACGCGGTGCACGCCGAGGTCCTGGACGAGATGCTTCACCAGGAGGCCGAGCGCCTCACGTCCGAGGCCCTTCCCCCACAGCGCCGGCTCGCCGATCCCGATCCCCACTTCGGCGCTCTTGCCTTTCGGCCGGAGTTCCCGGTAGTTCGCCTGCCCGATCGGGCGGCCCTCGTGCTCGATCGCGAAGACGACGCCGCGGTTCTCGGCGATGACGTCCATCCACGCGCGGGCGGCCGCGTCGTCCGGGAAACGGCCCGGGCGCCGTCCCCACTGGAACCAGGCGAACTCCGGGTCATTCGCCCAGCGCACCAGGTGCGGGGCGTCGGCGTGCGTCATGGGCCGCAGCGTGACGCGCTCACCTCTCAGGGTCGGTGCGCTCGCGGCCGTCGTCGTCATGCCATCGCGTCGCCGGCGGTCGGTTCATGGGCGGCGAAGTCCGCGGGCAGCGCCTTGGTGTCGCGCTCGTTCTTGACGCGTTCGACGAACGCCTCGAACGGGACGCCGCGCTCCTCGTCTCGCGATCCGCGGCGACGCACCGACACCGCGCCGGCCGCCGCCTCCTTGTCACCGACGACGAGCATGTAGTTCGCGCGGCGGTGCTGCGCCTCCTTGACGCGGTTGCGGAGGTCGCCGGCCTGCTCGTCGAGGTGCACGCGGAAGCCGTCCGCGCGGAGCTTCGCGGTGATGTCACGCGCGTACGGCAGGGCCGTCTCGCGCACCGGGATCACCGCGACCTGCTCCCACGCGAGCCAGAGCGGGAAGTTCCCCGCGTAGTGCTCGATGAGGCC
>JBDUCG010000105.1:0-6389 GCA_040003565.1 Chloroflexota bacterium
TTGCGTTTTCGCTCGGTCCGCCTGGACCTCATCGGTCTGGCGTGCGATCAATGTAAGAGGGCCGGGGCGCGCAGGGAGGGGCAACTTAGTCCGGCCGCGCCCGCCAGTGGGGCCACTGCGCCTGCAGGGGCGGCCTGAGCCGCGCCAGGACCGCCACGGTGAGGACGATGCCACCGAGCAGCAGCAGCGGTGCCTTGATCGGCGTCGACCGGTATTCCGCCACGATGAAGTGCTCGCCGGCCGGGAGTGCGAACGCGAGATAGCTGGGTGAGGCCATGAATGTCGGCACATCCGTGCCATCGACCGTGACGTGCCAGTTCGGGTGGTAGGTGACCTTGACCACCATCGCCGACGCGGTGTCGCAGCGAGCCAGGATGTCGAAGCGCGCGGGCTGGACCCGTTCGTACGCGACCTGGCCGGGAGCGCAGTCGGCGATCGGCAGCGGAACGCCTATCGGACCCGACCCGGCGTACGCGTAACGGTTGAACGCCCATCGGGCTGCGCCGGCGTTACGGAACCACGCGAGCTCGCGAGCGACGAGGTCAGCTTTGCCGAGTGCGGCCTCACCGTTCGCGATCGCCGCGTATTCGGCATAGCCGCGTCCGGGCGCGCCGTAGAGGACGTACTTCGTGGTCGTCACGAGTGGACGGAGCGCGGACGGCAGCGTCACGGTCGGCGGTGCGATGACGTAGTCGACGTTGAAGAGCCGGTAATGCGAAAGATCCTGATCGTTGAACTCCCAGAGCAGATCCGCGTTGAGCGAGAGGCTCTCGATCGGTGGCCCGACCGCGTCGAAGTCGTAGTGCGCGAGCAGGTTGTAGAAGCGGACCGAATTGAACGGGATGCCGAAGTCGAGGGTCTGACCCCAGTTGCTGCGGAGGCCAGCGTACACGCGGCCGGGCGGCTGCTGCTGCAGCGCATTGATGATCGTTCGCGCGTCGGCATCCCTGTCGAGCGCCGCCTGCGTCTGGCGCATCCAGTCCGCGCCCTGCGCGTAGTACGACCATCGCTCGGAGAGCGCGGGCGCGAGGAGTAGCAGCGTCGCGCCGGCGACCACGACGAGTCGGCGTGAGGATGCCGTCGCGCGAAGCAAGTCCCACACCCGTGCGCCGCCGAAGCCCATCAACACGATCGCGAAGATGTCGACGCCGCCGATGAACCGGTGCAGGAGCAGGCCCTCGTGCAACGGGAACAGATCCACGAGGCCTCCGAGCGTCGGCCGGCCGAAGTAGAGCACAAGCCAAACTGCGAAAAGACTCAGGGCGAGCAACGCGACGCGCGACCTTGTGGCGACAGCGCTGATCACGCCGCCGGCCAACAGCAGCGTCAGTACCGGAACGCGACCGTGATCGAAAAGATCGCCCGTGAACAGCCACGACAGGATGGGCCCCGCGCCGTACGAGGTGTATTTGGCGGGATCCAAGTACGGCGTGGCGTAGACGTACGCGGCTTGCATGAAGAACGGCAGCCACATGTAGGAGGTCGCGGCCGCGGTGACGGCACCGACGAGGGCGAAGCGCAGGACGCGCCGCGCGGCGTTCGCGCGTGTGATGCCGAAGACGAGGAGCACGACGGCGGTGATCGCCAGCATGTAGGCGTAGAGGAGGTGTGACAACGCGAGCGCGGTGCACGCGAGTGCCGCCGCCACGATCCCCGTTCCCCTGTTCGCGACGCGGTGCAGCAACGCGATCGCGATGAACGACAGATGCATCGCGAAGAGCTGCGTGAAGAGTCCGAATCCGCGCCACACATAGCTGTCGTATTCGAAGCCATAGCGGTGGTCGCCCGAGACTAGCGAGCTGGCTCCTGCGCCGATCGCGCTCGCCGTTGGCGCGAACCCCATCGTCCGCATCGACCAGAACACGGTGAGCGGGAATGCGAGGAGAAGCGCGTAGCGCACCAGGTCGAACACTGAGCGCAGGTCGAACGCTCCGACGCTCAAGCGTCCGAGCGCGGCGACCGAGATATGAGCCAGATGCTGGTACTCAAGGAACTGCGGAACGCCCAGCTCGATCTCAGGCAGCCAGAAGTCGATGGGGTTCTCGCCACGCGCCCAGGCGTCTGCGGCTCGGCGCACGAACGCAACGTGCTCGACACCGTCGTTGACGTTGGGCACCGGGTTCGCGGCCTCAGGGAACAGCGCGACCGCATTCATCGCGGTCGGGACCGCGACGAGCAAGGCCAGGACGATGCGCTGCAGCCGCGGGAGCGTCACCGTAGACGCGACGGGATCACCTCGTGGGCGAAGGGCTCGCCTGGCGCGCGGGACTGGCGGACGGGCTTGGCGCAACGAGCTTGGCATCGAGACGCTGCGCCGTTGCGAGCTCCTGCTGAGCCTCGGCCGTCTGACCCAGCAGCCGGAGCACGAGACCGAGGTTGAAGTGGGCCGCGGCGTTGTTGGGTTCCACGGCGATGACGCGGCGATAGAGGTCCGCGGATTCCTGGTTCGCGCCCGCCACGCCGCGCAGGATCGCGAGGTTGAAGAGCGCGGACGTCATCTTCGCATCCTGTTCGATCGCCAAACGGTAGAAGGACTCCGCCGCTACCGGGCGACTCTGCCCCTGCGCTATGACGCCGAGGTTATAGAACGCGAACTTGTTCTTCGGATCCTTCGCGAGCGTCTCGAAGTACGCGTTCGTCGCCTCGTCGAGCTTGCCGGCGGTGTGCGCCTGGAGCCCGCGACTCAGCGCGTCCTCGGCCGTGCCCGTCGTTCCCGACGTGCCGGGAGAGCCGCACGAGACGATGAGCGCGACGAAGAGCGGCGCGATGGCACGGCTGACCACGTGGTGGCGATGGTAGAGGAACATCACGGCCGTCCTGACGGTGAGGCCGGTGGTGCCGGCGTGCGCGAAGGACTCGGTGCCGCGGTCGGCGCTGGCGTCGCGGCCGGCGCGGTGACGGCCGCCGTCGCCTGATCCGACAGCTGCGTCGCGAGCTCGCTCATCCGCGCGGCGATCGCGTAGAGGCGCGGCGCGAGAAGGACCGGCGAGGGTGCAGGTTGCGCCGACAGCGGGGCCTGATCGAACCGTTTCTCGGCCGCGGTCGCGGTGGCTTCTCCGTCCGCGGCCGCGAGACCTAGGACCTGACCGAGCGACACGAGTCCGCTGTGGCGTAGCGCTTTCAGGTCGTTCAGCGCTTTCAGCGTGATGGCGTCAGCTTGCGCCGCAGTGATCGCGAGGTTCAGTGCGCGCACTTTGTGCACCTGTGTCACCGCCTGTTCGTACGCGCGCTCGATGTCGCGCTCGGCCGCGTCCTGCTGCGTCTTCATCACGGACGCGCTCGCAACGGTGTTCGCATCGGCGGCGCGCGCTACCACGCCCGTCACGACGAGCGCGAGCAGCAGGAGTGCGGCAGCCAGGCCGCCGACCGCCCACAGCAGGCTGCGCCTGGAGATCCGGACCACTGCGTCGTTCATTTCGCGGCGCGGTCCACAGCGCGCTGCGACGCGATGGCATGACCGACGGCGGAGTCGAGGCTCACCCGCTCGACGACGAGCACCTTGTCTCGACGTATGCGCATGACGTCGACGGGCTGGTGGAGCTCGCCGCCTCGTTTCACCAATGCGAGCGGCAAATCAGTGGTCACCTTGCTGGCATCCTCGAAGTAGTAGACGTCTCGCAGCGTGATCGTGCCGGACCATGGCACGTCCTCGAGGTGCCCGAAGTACGCCTGTCCGTCGAGGAGGAAGACCGCAGAGAGCTGCTCATGACCGGTGAAGGGAAGCGCGCGCGGGTCAATCGCGCAAGCGAATACGGCGCCGAGAAAGGCCGGAACGATGACCCAGAAGGCGACGAGCCTGCGCGTGGCCGGCCTCACTTACCGAGCTCGCGATCCATGAACTGCGCGACCGACGAGTCCGCTCGAAGGTCCTCCACGAAGAGGATCGCTGTCTTCGGCAGGAGAACGAACGGCTCGGGTTCATGAAGCTCGGCGCCGCGTCGAACGATTTTCGACGTCGCCGGTTCGTTCTCGTTGGCCGCGGGTATCTGTTGGATGTAGAAGGCGTTCTCGATCTTCGCGTAGGGACCGAGCCGCTCGACGTAATGGCCGAAGTAGGTCTGGCCGTTGCTGAGGAACACCGCCTGGTAACGCGCTCCGCCGAGGGATGGTGGTACGAAGTCCCACCACTCAACGTACGCGAACGCAGCGGTGAAGATGAGCAGGGCGAGCAGGATCTTGCCTAGGAGAGGGAGCACGCCGCTTCGCATTCCGGTCGTCAGGCTAGCGCGTCGGACGGCCATCGAACCGCCGGCCAACCCCCGCTAGTACCTCACGACCATGACGTTCCAGACCAGACCGTTATTGGGGTTCGCCGTGCAGTTGATCCGGAAGCTGGTGCCAGCCGTGATCGTGTCCACGACGCAGGGCCGGCCGTTGGTCGCGGCGCCCTGCGCGGCGATGGTGATGACGTCCGTCGCGGTGATGTTGGCGACCGTGATCGTCGAGTTAGCGCCGGTGCAGGTCGTTTGCGCGCTATTCGCATTCGTGCAGGTGCCGAGCTCGATCACCTTGACCGCCGTGCCGCCGCCGACGCTCAGCGTCTTGCCTGCGACGACGCTGGTGTTTCCGTTGAGCGTGACTGCGCCGGATCCGGTGGCGAAGGTGCCCGTGCCGGACTGCGTGAAGTTCTTGTTCGCCGCGATCGTTACGTCGCCGTTCAGCGACACCGCGCCGGTGCTCGTCTTGAACGTGCCCGTGGCGGCGGAGAAGTCGAAGGCGCCGGTGCCTGCGGTGGCGGTCAGGTTCTTGTTCGCCGCGAGCGTCGTGGTGCCGTTGAGGCTGACCGCGCCGCTGCTGGTGGCGAACGCGCCGGTGGCCGCGGAGAAGTCGAAGGCGCCGGTGCCGGCCGTCGCCGTGAGGTTCTTACTCGCCGCGAGCGTCGTGGTGCCGTTCAGGGTCACCGCCCCGCTCGAGGTCGCGAACGTGCCGGTCGAAAGCGAGAAGTCGAGGTTGCCCGCGCCAGCCGCGGCACTGAAGCTCTTGCCCGCGGCGAGCGTCGTAGCGCCGCCGATCGTCACCGCGCCCGTGCTCGTCTTGAACGTGCCCGTGGCCGCGGAGAAGTCGAAGGAGCCGGTGCCGGCTGTGGCGGTCAGGCTCTGGTTGGCCGCGATCGTCACGTTGCCGTTCAGGCTTACGGCGCCGCTGCCCGTGCCGAACGTGCCCGTGCCGCTCTGAAGGATGTTCTTGTTCGCCGCGATCGTTACGTCGCCGTTCAGCGACACCGCGCCGGTGCTCGTCTTGAACGTGCCCGTGGCGGCGGAGAAGTCGAAGGCGCCGGTGCCTGCGGTGGCGGTCAGGTTCTTGTTCGCCGCGAGCGTCGTGGTGCCGTTGAGGCTGACCGCGCCGCTGCTGGTGGCGAACGCGCCGGTGGCCGCGGAGAAGTCGAAGGCGCCGGTGCCGGCCGTCGCCGTGAGGTTCTTGTTTGCCGCGAGCGTCGTTGTGCCGTTGAGCGCGACCGCGCCAGAGCCCGTCGTGAGCGTCGCGGCGCCGGTCTGCGTGATGTTCGTGGTCGTCGTAATGTCGGTGCGCGTTACGGTCAGGACGTCCGAGCCTCCCGCCTGGAAGAGGATGAACTTGCCCGTGTAGCCAGCGGCGGCGTTCGCGTAGTAGCCGTTGCCCACGCTACCGAGCGCCACGCTGACGGCCTTGCTCGTCGCGTCCGCGGCCTGGCCAGGTGTGCCGGTCGCGAAGAAGGAAGCGGTGCCGCCGTTCGCGCCAAGCGTCGTACCGGAGATCGCCAGCAGCGTTCCGCTCGAGGCCGAGTCCGCGGTCAGGCGGATCGCACCGTTCGTGTTGGTGTACACCGCCGAGCCCAGGTTCGCACTGATCACGGTGCCGGTCGTGAGCGACGTTGCGCTGATGCCGAGGATGGTGCCGGCCGTAGTGCTGTCAGCCTGCAGGTTCACGAGCGTGCCCGTGAACGTGCCGGTGCTGGCGATGTTGACCGCGTTGCCGGAGAAGGCCGATGTCCCGGTGTCGACGCTGAGCGCCTTACCGGTGGTCAGGCCGTTGCCGGTCGCGACGTTGACGCCAGTGCCGGCGGTCGTACCCGCACCCGCCGTGAATGTCTTTCCGCTCGCGACCGTTGTGTTGCCGTTCAGGTTGACGTTGCCGGTCGCCGTGTCGAATGTGCCGGATCCTGTCTGCGCGACGTTGCCCTGGAATGTCGTGTTGCCGCTAAACGTGTGGTCGTTGTTGATCGTCGTCGCGAGCGACACATCGGTCGTTGATGTACCCCCGTTATCGACTGCTTGCAGGCCGTTCGTGAAGTTCACGGTCGCGCGCTGCGTCACGTTCGTGCCGCTGTTCTGCAGCTGCGCGCCGAAGCCGGTGGCGCCAGTGGCGCCAGTGGCGCCAGTGGCGCCCGTTGCGCCGGTCGCACCGGCAGC
>JBDUCG010000106.1:0-6345 GCA_040003565.1 Chloroflexota bacterium
TTCGCGCGCGCGAGCTCGATGCGGTCGTTGGTGTCGAGGGGATGCATCTCGAGCGCCGCGAGCCGCACGAAGTAGCGCGGACCCGAGAACGAGGGCTTGTTCTCCTCGTGATCGCGGATCACGTGACACACGTCCTGGCACAGGAAGCACTCGATGCACTTATGGAACTCCTGCACGCGCTCGATGTCCTCCTGATACATGCGCCGCGTGCCATCCGCTTCCTTCGGCTTCGGCTTGAAGGCGGGGATCGTCTTCGCCTTCTCGTAGTTGAAGGAGACGTCGGTGACAAGGTCCTTGATCACCGGGAACGTTTTCACCGGCGAGACCGTGATCTCCTCGCCCGGCGCGAACGTGTTCATGCGCGTCATGCACATCAGCTTTGGATGGCCGTTGATCTCAGCGCTGCACGAGCCGCACTTGCCGGCCTTGCAGTTCCATCGGACCGCGAGATCCGGCGCATGCATCGCCTGGATGCGGTGTACGACGTCGAGCACCACCATGCCCTCGTCGGCGGGAACGGTGAAGTCCTCGAAGGCGCCGCCGGCTGCATCGCCGCGCCAGACTTTGAGCGTCACGTCCGCCACGGCTATTCCTTCGCGCTCGCTGCCGCGACCGGCTCCAGGGCGACCTTCCCGGTCGGCTTGTCCTCACCGATGAGCGGCCGCAGCTCCGCCGGTAGCTCCGGCAGCGGCTCGGGCGTCAGCGCGAGCTGGCCGTCACGGCGTCGCACCACGACGTTCTTCTTCCCCCACTCCGGGTCCGGCTTTGGGAAGTCGTCACGCGTGTGGCCGCCACGGCTCTCCTGACGAAGGATGGCGGACCTGGCGACCGCTTCCGCGACCGTGAGCATGGTGAGCAGGTCGAGCGCGAGGTGCCACCCCGGGTTGTAGATGCGCGATCCCTTGACCCCGACCCGCTGCGCGCGCTCGCGGAGCTTGCCGATCCGCGTGACGGCCTCTTCGAGCTCGGCCTTCGTGCGGATGATCCCGACGAGCTCGTGCATGGTGTTGGTGAGATCGGTGTGCACGGCGTAGGGGTTCTCGCCCTCACGCCGCTCGAATGGCGCGAGCATCCCGGTCGCCGCCGCGTCCACCTGACGATCGTCGACGCGCGGCGCCTTCGCGACGCGTTTCGCGTACTCGGCGGCGTACAGACCGGCGCGCCGGCCGAATACCAGCAGGTCCGACAGCGAATTCCCGCCGAGCCGATTGGCGCCATGCATGCCCGCGGCCACCTCGCCGGCGGCAAACAGGCCCGGCACGGTCGACTGCGTCGAGTCCGCGTCCACGCGGACGCCGCCCATGATGTAGTGGAGCGTCGGCCCGACCTCCATCGGCGTCTTGGTGATGTCGACGTCGGCGAGCTCCAGGAACTGGTGGTACATCGAGGGCAGGCGGCGCTTGATGTAGTCGGCCGAACGGCGCGACGCGATGTCGAGGAACACGCCGCCGTGCGGGCTCCCCCGCCCGGCCTTGACCTCGGTGTTGATCGCGCGCGCGACCTCGTCGCGCGGCAGCAGATCTGGCGTGCGGCGATTGTTCTTCTTGTCCTCGTACCAGCGATCCGCCTCTTCCTCGGTGTCCGCCGTCTCGGCGCGGAAGAATTCCGGCACGTAACCGAACATGAAGCGCTCGTCCTTGTTGTTCTTGAGGGTCCCGCCATCGCCTCGCACGCCCTCGGTCACCAGGATCCCGCGCACGCTTGTCGGCCAGACCATCCCGGTCGGGTGGAACTGGGTCATCTCCATATCGATGAGATCGGCGCCGGCATCGAGGGCCATACCGTGGCCGTCGCCGGTGTACTCCCACGAGTTCGACGTGATCCGCCACGCCTTGCCGACGCCGCCGGTCGCGAGGACGATCGCCTTCGCCCGGAACAGCACGAGCTTGCCGCTCTGCCGCCAGTAGCCGAACGCGCCCGAGACCGCGCCGTCCTCAGTAAGGAGGCGGTACAGCGTGCACTCCATGAACACATCGATGCCGCGCGCCACCGCGTGGTTCTGCAGCGTCCGGATCATCTCCAGGCCGGTGCGGTCGCCGACATGAGCGAGACGCGCGTAGCGGTGGCCGCCGAAGTCGCGCTGCAGGATCAGGCCGTCCTTCGTGCGGTCGAAGAGCGCGCCCCACTCCTCCAGCTCGAGGACGCGGTCGGGCGCTTCCTGCGCGTGGATCTGCGCCATGCGCCAGTTGTTCAGCAGCTTGCCGCCGCGCATGGTGTCGCGGAAGTGGACCTTCCAGTTGTCTTCCTTCCACACGTTCCCCATGGCCGCCGCGATGCCACCCTCGGCCATCACCGTGTGCGCCTTCCCGAGGAGCGACTTGCAGACCAGCGCGGTCCGGGTGCCCATCGCGTTCGCCTCGATCGCCGCGCGAAGACCCGCGCCGCCCGCGCCGATCACGACGACGTCGTAGTCGTGGGTCTCGTACTCGGCAGCCACTACGAGATCCACCGCAGATCGGTGATCACGCCCATCGCGCAGAGCCGGATGTACAGGTCCGTGAGCATCACGCTGAAGAGGCTGAACCAGGCGTAGCGCGAGTGGCGCGCGTTCAGCTGGTTCGCCCAGCTCCACAGGCGGAAGCGCAGAGACTTGCCGTGGAACGAGTCGAGATAGCCACCGACGAGATAGCGCGCCGCGTGGCAGCCGAACGTGTAGCCGCTCAGGAGCAGGACGTTGACGAGCATGATGACCGTGCCCACGCCGATCCCGAGCCGACCGTCGAAGTTGAATGCGAGCACGACGTCCCACCACAGGATCGCGAGGATGAAGATCGCGAGGTAGAGCGCGTAGCGGTGGATGTTCTGGAGGACCCACGGGAAGCGCGTCTCGCCGCTGTACTTCGCGCGCGCGTCCGGGACGGTGCAGGCCGGCGGTGACCAGAAGAACGCGCGGTAATAGGACCGGCGGTAGTAGTAGCAGGTCGCGCGAAACGCGAGCGGCGAGCCGACGATCAGGAAGGCCGGCGACAGGTTGTACCAGTTGCCGATGAGCGCGAAGGTCGGATGCACGCAGCCGGTCGTGAGGCACGGGGAGTAGAACGGCGAAAGGTACGGGTCGTAGTAGTAGTTCGCGTTCTGCAGGCTGACCACGAACGCGTAGACACCGAATAGCCCGAGAACGAGAACGATCGTGAGGGGCTCGACCCACCACCGATCGTGACGCTCGTGCGGACGCTGCCGGACGCTGGCCGTCGTGGTCGCCACCGCGGCTCACGGTACGGAGTCGGCCCTCAGGTGGCAAAGATATCGAAGCGCTCACCACGATAGCCGTAGGCTATGGCCGTGGAGCTCCACCAGCTGCGCTACTTCGTGGCCGTCGCCGAGCAGCGGCATTTCACGAAAGCGGCGCATGAGCTCTCGGTCGCCCAGCCCTCGGTCTCCAAGCAGATCAGACGCCTGGAGGACGAGCTCGGCGCGCCGCTGTTCCACCGCATGCGGGGGAACGTCGCACTCACACCTGCAGGCGAAGCGCTGCTTCCCCTCGCGCGCCGCGTCCTCAGCGATGTCGCCGGGGCCGAGAACGAGGTGCGCGATCTCACCGGGATGCGCCGCGGACGGCTCTCGGTCGGCGCGACGCCGAGCCTCTCGACCACGCTGGTGCCGCAAGCGCTCGCGCGCTATCACCAGAGCTATCCCGGCATCGAGCTCGTGCTGCACGAAGCGGGCTCGCGCGATCTCGTGGGCGAGCTCGAGCACGGCGTGCTCGACGTCGCGCTCGTCATCCTGCCGATGCACGACGACATCCTCGAAACGACGCCACTGCTCCGCGAGGAGCTGGTGCTCGCCGTTCCGAGGTCGCATGCGCTCGCGAAACGCCGGACCGTGTCGATCGCGGAGCTGCGCGGCGTGCCGCTGGTGATGTTCCGCGACGGCTACGACCTGCGAGCGACGACCGTGGCCGCTTGCCGCCGCGCTGGCTTCGAGCCGACCTTCGCGCTCGAGGGGGGCGAGATGGACGGCGTCCTGCGGCTGACGGCCGCCGGGGTCGGCGTCGCCGTCGTTCCGAGCCTGGTCGTCGAGCGAGGCGGGCCGCTCCGCGCGGTGCGCATCGCTAAGCCCGAGCTCACGCGCACGATCGGCTTCGCGCATCGGCGGGACCGCAGGCTCACCCGCGCGGCGCAGGAATTCATCACGACCGTGCGCGCGCTCGTGGCCGCCCGTGAGTGGCTGGCACGCACGCCCGCCGGACTCACGGTCCTCGACGGCGCGGCGACGCCGCGCGCCCGGCGCGCGACGAGTTCTAGTCGAGCGTAAAGATCGAGACCGGCTCCAACTTGCCGCGTACCTGAGCCTCGCCGAGGGAACGCAGCTCCACACCATCGTCGCGGAGGTGGCCCGCGGTCGCCGCCGAGAGGACCGCGTCGACCTTGTACTCCTTCGTCAGCGACTCCATGCGCGACGCTGTGTTCACCGCGTCACCGATCGCCGTGTAGTCCGAGCGCTCGGGGAGACCGATCGCGCCAAGCACGACGTCGCCGGTGTGCATGCCGACGCCGAACTGCACCACAGGCTCGCCGGTGCGGGCGCGCTCAACGTTGAGCGTTGCGATGTTCGCGCGGATCGCGAGCGCGGCGCGCGCTGCGCCCGGCGCGCCGTACGCGGGTTCGCCCATCGCGCCGAAGATCGCCATGAGGCCATCACCCGTGAACTTGTCGAGGATCCCGCCTGCGTCGATCACGGAGCGGGCCATCACGCGCAGGTACGCGTTCATGACCGCGATCACCTGCTCCGGAAGCAGCTTCTCCCCGAGGGCTGTCGAACCGCGCAGGTCAGCGAAGAGGATCGTGACGGTCTTCCGCTCCCCCTCGAGGCGCAGCGGGTCGCCGCCGATCACACGCTCGACCACCGTTGGCGGCAGGAACCGCTCGAGACCGCGCCGGCGGTCGAGCTCGAGGAACAGCGCACCGAGCGCCAGCACTGTCGCCGAGAACATCAGACCGTGGTATTCCCACCACGAGAGCGTCCACACCGGGCCGAGGAACTGCGAGAGCTGCGCCTGGGCGAGCAGCACGTACGCCGCCGCAAGCGCGCCCTGCATCGGAAGCCGCGTGCGCACGTAGTCGCGTCCCTGAGCGAACGCCGCGAAGCCGTACAGAACGATGGCGCTGCCCGACACCAGATACGGAACGATGCCCGCTCCACCGTAGATGTCCGTGGCGGGGCCGCGCGGGTACGTGCTCGGGTCGTAGTTCGCATACGCGCCGCCACCGACCAGGATCCAGCGCGCGAGACCGCCGAACGCCGCCGGCCAGCCGATCGCGACGACGGCATACAGGCCGATCAAGGACGCGACGACTGCCAGCAGCGCGCGTGGCCGTACGTGCCGTTCCAAGAACGCAGCGACGGGCGTGTAGCGGATCGCGAAGAACAGCGCGGATGTCCAGAGCGCGAGCTGAGCGGACACCCCGACGACGAGGCCAGCGTCGTCCCGCTTATCGCCACGCTGCAGCACGTCCGGCGTCGAGAGGCCGTGCACCGCGAAGATCCCGGCCATGCAGAGGAATCCCGTCGCGATCAAAAGGCTCGGGTAGTGACCCGAGCCGAGCGCTGCGCGCGCGACGAAGATCGCGACGAGCAGCGCGACGATCGAAACGTTCGTCGTGATCACGAAGTGCTCGACCGGGATGAAGGCCGGCGTGTTGCGCTGCGGGTCGGCGAGCAGCACCGCGAGGAGGACCGTGGGTGAGAGGACCACGAGCAGCAGGAGCAGGGGACGCCACGGGACCGACCTCACGGGGCCAGTCTAGAAAGGGTTAGGCAGCCTCCGCGGCGCGTGCGACCTTTGGAAGGAGCTGGTCGAGATCGAACGGTTTCCCGACGACGTCGGCCGCGCCGATGGTCTTCGCGTGACGCGCGAGGTCGTTCGCGGCCGAGAGCACCACGATCGGGATCGAGGAGATGTCGGCGTTCTCGTGCAGACGCTTCGCGAAGGTCCAGCCGTCCATGACCGGCATCATGAGATCGAGCACGATCACGTCGGGGCGCCAGCGAGCGCACACCGCGAGGGCGTCTGCGCCGTTCGTCGCGGGCACGACCTCGTAGCCGTCGTCCTCGAGCGCGCTCGAGAGCAGCTCGCGGATGCTGGCGTCGTCATCGACCACCAGAACACGTTTACCCACCGACGGGAGTTTGACATACCCGTATGAGTGGACAGCCTACTTAGCGGCTCGATCTCAGTGATCCCGCGAACACAGCCGGGATGAGGACGAAGCCGATCGCGAGCGTCGCGACCCAGAGCCAGAGCGCCTCCGGATGGCATGTGATGTGTCCGACGCAGTCTTCGATCGACCGCTGACGCTCGACGAGAAGTAGAGGAATGCTGGCCGGGGAGGCCACGACGGTCGC
>JBDUCG010000107.1:0-6337 GCA_040003565.1 Chloroflexota bacterium
GCCGCGCGCGGCGGTCTAGCCAAATAACGGGAATACGAAGCGAAGTATACGGGCGTAACACGGCGATCCAGTTACAAGGGAGGGGTCGCTCGCTTACGGGTCCGCGTCGCCTGCGGGCGACGCCATTCGTTGAGATTGATTTGGGTGCCCGGGGGCAACGTGCCGCCGTACACCTCGTGAACATACCCGATCGCAGCGGCAATCTCGGCGTCACTCATGTTCTTGTGCTGCTCATGCTCGCCGTGAACGATGAGCAGGCCATGATGCCGAAGCGTGCGAGCCGCTTGGGCCTTGAAGTCATCCGGATTGCCCGTAAGCAAGATCAGCTTCTGGTCCTGCGCGTATGGCCAGATGTCCTTGTCCTCGGTTCCAGTCGGAAGCATCTCAAGCTGATGGCCCGCCTTCCGCAGGCGGGCCATCAGTTCGCTAGACCTGAGGTCCTCATCGACCAGCAGCCGCATGCGCGACCTCCGCGGGCGGATGTGCGGTCGTCATCGCGCTCGCGATCCGCTGCTCCTCCATGGTCTCGGCGTCTATCAGTTCCCGATTGGCTTCGACGTAGCGCCGTGCCTCGACGACGGCGTCGACGGGGAGCTCGTACTGACGAGCGGTCTCGTCCGCCGTCCAGTGGTTGGCCACCATGCGCTCCGCAAGCTGGGCCGCGCGCGTCCGGCGGCCTTTCACCCACAGCTGCCGGCGCCAAGGGTGCGGACGCTCGACGAGCCAGATCCAGCGGTCATTCGCGAGCGCCTCATCGACACCCGGGAGCACGGCCTCGGCGTACTGCGCAGGCAGAGCGTCCGGCTCGACCCCAATCACCTTCCGGCCCAGACTCTTCTGTTCGAGCATCCAGTTGAACGCCGAGAACGCCGCCGCAACCGCGTCGCTGACGGCGCCACGGAAAAAGCGCTCCGCCGTACGCTTGACGGCGGCGCCCATCGCGTCGCTCACGTCCACGTGGAGTCGGGTTCTCCGGGCTCCCGCGGCCCCTTTACGCATGGCGCCATTCTGGCGCCATTCCGGCTCCGGGTCAAGCCACCGCCCCGGGAACCGAGGTCACGGCTCAGTCGACGGCGAGGCGCTCGATGGTCCGATACGCGGCCTCGTCGTCACCAGTGCCACTGAGTTGATAGACCGCGCCGCCGATCACGACGATGCTCGGCCACGCGCGCGGCGTGAGGCTCGGCGGCAGTGCCGACCATTGCTCGGTGAGCGGATCCCAGATCTCGGCGCTGCGCAGCGGCAAGAAGCCGTCATTGCGCGGCGGCATGCCGCCGACGAGCACGACGCGGCCGTCGGGAAGCTGCGCGGCCTGCGATGCCTGACGCGGATCGACGAGCGTTCCCGAGAGCACGAAGGTCTCGAGCTTCACGTCGTAGCGCTCGCTCGTGCCCGAAGCCGCGCCGTCGCCGCCCATGAAGAGGATGTCGCCATTCTTCAGCTGCACCGCCGTGTGCTGCACGCGCGGCAGCTTCATGTGCGGGCCCTCGGCCCACGAATCCGCGGGCGGGTTGTAGATGTAGGTCACGTCGGTCGCCGCGCCGCTCGGGTCGATCCCGCCGGCGACAAGCACGCGGCCGTCGGCGAGCGTGAACGCGCTGAGCTCCGTTCGCGGCTGCGGCAGCGGCGACGCGCGGAACCAGCGGTCGTTCTTCAGGTCGTAGATCTCGACCGACTGCAGGAGGCGCGGGCCCTGGTTCCCGCCGATCACCATGACCATCCCGGTGAGCAGCGTCGTCGCGGCGTGGTCGGAGCGCGGATCGATCAGCGAGGTCGCTTTGGTCCACTTGCGGTCCGCGGGGACATAGACGTCGACGCTGTCGACAGGGTCCCAGTGCGTCGTCAGGAATTTCACGCCGCCGGCGACGACGATCTTGTCGCCCAGCGCGCGCGTCATCGTCTGATGCAGTCGGCCCTCGAGCTGCTGGCCCAGGACACTCACGGTGCCGGTCTTCACGTTCACGAGCTCGCTCTGGGTGTTGGTGACATCGGCAGTGTTCCGGTCGAGGCCGCCGACGACGAGGATCTCACCGTTCGCGAGCGCGAGCGCGGTCGCGTACGCGCGCGGCTGCGAGAGCTCGCCGAAGGTGTCCCAGGCCGGCGTCTTGGGCGCGACGGGGGTGTTATTCGTCGTGCACGCGCTGATGGTGAAGACCGCTATCGCGAGCGCGATGCGGAGGGCGGGCGCTCTCACTGTGCTTGGAGAGTACTGCTCCCGGTGGGCACATTCCGTGTCGAGAACCACGCGACACCTTCCTGGACCAGGTCGAAGGCGACGGTGTAGGGACCGGCCACGGTCGGGACCTTCACGATCGCGTTCACGGTCACGCTCTGACCGGTCGCGACCGCCGTCGGCAGCGCCGTGCGCAGGCCATCCCAGACGTAGACGTTCCCGCTCGGCACGTACAGGTGATACGAGAGGTTGACCGTGCCGGGCTGCCACGTGAGCGAACCGTTGTTCGTGACCGTGACCGCGACGGTCGTGATCGTGTTCAGCGCCGCGCCGAAGTTCGGCGGCGGTTGATACGTCGCGCCGTACTGCGGGACTGCGAGGGCGATGGTGCGTGACGGCAGCATCATCCCCTGACCCGAGAACCACGCGACGCCCTCGCGCACGATGTCGGGCCGGAGGATGTACGAGCCGAGCGCTGTCGGCGTGGTCACGTTCATCTGGACGATGCGGACCTCGCCGACCTTCATGCCGGCGAGCGGCGTGCGCGCGCCGTCCCACACCAGGTTCTTACCGGCGGCGTCGTACCAGTGGTAGCTGAGGTTCACGTCGGAGCCCCAGTCGAAGTTCGACAGGTTGAAGACCTTCACCGGCACCGTCGTCGTGATCTTTGGCGCGAGCGTCGTCGGCACGTCGTCGACGATGAACGCGCCGCCGTAGAACGGCGCGACGTACGGCGACACGTCGACCTGCTTCGCCGACGCGGGCACGCCCTTGCCGCTGAACCAGCTGATGCCCTCGTGCACGAGGTCCCACTTCAGGACGTACGTGCCCGCCGAGTTCGGGAACGCGAGGTTGGCCGCGAGCTGCACGCTCTGGCCCGGCTGGAGATCGGCCCCGAGCTTGGTGCGCAGGCCGTCCCAGACGACCGTGGCGCCCGCGGGCGTCGACCAGTGGTACGAGAGCGTGACCGGATTCGCGCCGCCCACGGTCCACGGGAAGTTGCTGTTGTTCGTGACGATGATCGGCACGCTCGTGTTCGTCCCCGCGATCGCGGCACTGGGCAGGCCCGAGCTGTAGGCCGCGCCGTACGCCGGCACGACCTGGCCGGTTACGGTCACGGTGAAGTCGGTCGGAGCGGCGCCCTTGAGGCTGAACCAGGTCACGCCCTCCTGCACGAGGTCGAAGCGCAGCGAGTACGTACCCGGGTTCGTGGGCGCGGAAACCTGCGCGGTGAGGCTCACGCTCTGACCGGGAGCGAGGTCGCCGGGCAGCTTGGTGCGCGAGCCGTCCCATACGACGGCGCGGCCCGCGGAGTCGTACCAGTGATAGCCGAGATTCACCGGATACGAGGAGTTGGTCGGGAAGATGCCGTTCCCCGTGTTCGTGACGACGACGGGCACGGTCGCGACCTGGCCCGCGGTGAACGATGGCGCGCTCAGGATCGAGCCGACCGGAACGTTGTAGTTGGCCTTGAAGTCCACCTGCACGCCCGTCGGCGTGTCGTCGGGCGCGACGCCCTTCTCCGCGAACGCGAACTCGTTCTCCTTATAGAGGTCGAGGTACAGCGTGTAGTTCGTCGGATAGCTCGGCGCCGTGACCGGGATGACGAGGTTCACGGTCTGACCCGGCTGCACGTCGACCGCGAGCGGCGCCTTGTTCGCGCCGGGGAATGTGTTGCCGGTGGCGTTGCTCACCCACTTGTAGCCGAGGCGCACGGGGTTCACGCCGGCCGAGGGCCAGACACGACCACCGTCGTTGGTGACGGTCACGGTGATGATCTTCGTCTCGCCGGCGATCCAGCTGATCGGCACGTTGTCCTTGACCCAGTCGACGCTCCAGTCGGCGGAGCGGAACGCGACGTCGCGGACCGGCGTGTTGTAGAGCGAGCTCCACCACTGTCCGTTCGTCTGAAGATCCCAGCGGACGGTGTAGCTGCCGACGGCAGGCGGCACGAACGTCGTGGTGACGGTCCCCGCGGCGTTGGGCGCGACGTCAGCGGGCAGCGGCGTGACCGCGCCCTGCGTGACGACCTGGCCGGCGCGAAGGATCCGGTACGAGAGCCCAGTGCCGGCGGGGATCGGGGTCGCGCCGCGGTTGAAGACGTTGACCACGACCGGCGTCGCCGCACCCGGGAACGCGGCTTTCGGCATGTTCGGCTCGATGTATGGCAGCTGGAAGAAGCCGTTGTTGAAGGCGGCCTGCGTCAGGGTGCGGAAGCCGTCCATGATGTTGTAGATCCCGTTGCCGGGGCACGCGGTCTGGCCGCCGTGCGCGCTCACGATGTAGTTCGCGTCGCGGTGGCCCTGGATGTTCGGCGGATTCGACGTCACCTTGACCCACGTGCCGTTCGCCGCCTGCTCCTCGTGCGTGAAGGTGTCGGCGCCGAACGGCTGGATGCCGAACTGCTTGAACTTCATCGCGATGATCGCGACGATCCCGTTCTGCATCGTCGAGGTGGTGAGCTTGGTGCTGTAGTCGCCGATCGCGGCGACGCCGATCGAGCCGTTGTTCCAGCCGTAGGCGTGACCCGCGATGACGTGGTCCCCGCCCGCGCGGCCGGTCCAGATGTTGCCGAACTTGTCGACGAGGTAGTTGTAGCCAATGTCGCCCCAGCCGCGCGTCACGGCGTGGAAGTAATAGATGGAGCGGATGGTCGCGGCGACGTTGGTGCCGCCGTCATCGGTGACGGTGTGGTGGATGATCGCCTTCTGCACGCGCTGGTACTTGGGCGTCCATTGCATCAGGCTCTCGTCGGCGCCCCAGTCCTGCCGCGTGAGGATCTTCTGCGCGCCGACCGGCGCGGCGTCCGCGTAGCTGTGCCACATGTCGGCGAACGCGCCGGTGATGTCGTTCATCAGCTGCGCGACCGGACCCGCGTTCACGTCGGTCACATCCATGAACGTGAGCGCCATCCGCCCGAGCGCATCGGTGTCGCCACTGGTGAGCCAGGTGCGGTACTGCGCGTAGCGCGACGCCGGGAACTCGTAGGGTCCCGCGAAGAGCTCGTTGAGATCGACGTTGCGCATGTCCTCGTCGTGCGGGACGGCGGTCCAGTCGGTCCACGCCGTGCCGTCCCTCGAGACGCGGATCTCGACGTAGATCGACTCCTGCGCGCCGAACGCGGCGATCCAGTGGATGCCAATGCGATCGAACAGCTGCCCGGCGTCGACGACCTGCGAGGTGAAGAGCAGCGTGTCGCCGCCGGTGGCGCCGGCGTCGCTGCCGGCCGGGAACGCGCTCGGGCGGCTGAGCGCGCCGAGCTCGCGCGCGGCCGGACGCGTTTGGATGACCTCATTTGCGACGATCACGCCGGACGCGCGGGGGGACGCGTGCGCAGGCGGACCAAAGCTGGGGAAGAGGGCGAGCATGAAGAGGGCGATGAGGAACGCGAGGCGTAAACGCGGCCAGCGTCGGCTCACCCGGACCCCCTTACTTCCTCGCCACGCTCCCCGACGCTTGTCGTGATTCTGCGCCAGAGACGTGGCCCTGTACATCGGGGAACGATGAGACCGCGAAGGCGTTACCGCGCATCTGTCCGGTCTCGATGCCCCACGCGCGTATCAGCAGTCAAGGAAGCGACGCTCAGAACACGCTGGCAGGCGAGGCTCGCAGCGATTCGCGAGATCGATCGGGTGATTTGACCGACACCTGAGTGCAACCATGCGTTCCGTTCGTCTTAGAGATGTGAGCCGCTCGCGATCGCTCGTGTCGCTGATGGTGCTCACGCTCGTGATGGCGACGCTCATCGGGAACGCCACGGCGCGTGTCTCTTTGGCCGCGGAGTGCCCGCTGCGTGTCGGCCCGGGCATCCCGCCGCCGACCAGTCTTCCGTCCGGAATCCCGGGATACCACGCCGCGTGGTACGGCCAGTCGGGCTATCCGACGCTGTGTCCCGGCCAGATATCGAACGCGGTCGTCGCGTACTACAACTCGGGTTCGCTCGGGTGGAACTACGCGCCGTTCGAGGTCGCGTTCCTCGGCACGTCCGGTCCCAATCCCGGGCAGGATCAGCCGAGCATCCTCGGCGGCGACGGGACCCAGGGGACCGTGAACACACGCTGGGCCGTGTACAACCGCCCAGCGGCGATGCCGATCTCGTTCACCGCAGCGGGCGCGTTCGGCTACGTCGGACCGGGTCAGGTGGCGTGGTTCCAGTTCAGCGTG
>JBDUCG010000108.1:0-6291 GCA_040003565.1 Chloroflexota bacterium
TCCCGATCTTCCTGTTCGGCTTCATCGTCTTCTTCGGGCTGCCGAAGCCGTTCTTCTATGCGATCAGCTTCGTCACCGGCGCCGCGCTCACCGCATACAACGCCTCGTGGTTCGCGCTCCTCACGAACGCGGTGCCCGCGGCGCGGCGCGGCCGCGTGTTCGGCGTCGTGAGCGCGGTCGCGCAGGCTGGGACGGTCATCGGTGCGCTCGGCGCGACGGCGATCTGGCAGCTGACCGACGTGGGTGGGGGGCTGCTCCTGGCGTCGACCGCGGCGCTTGGCGCGGGCCTCGTGCTGCTCCTCCTGCCGCCGGAGGTCAGGCCAGCGGCTTCTCGAGCTCCACGTGCGCCGGAAGCATCTGGTACCCCAGCTTCGCGTTGATGCCGCGCATCGACTTGTTCGGCTCGTCGTTGGTCGTGCCGATCGCACGCAGGCCCTTGCGCTTCGCGCGCGTGAGCATCTCGACCTTGAGCGCGCGCGCGACGCCGCGGCCGCGGTACTCGCGAGCGGTCCCGGTCAGCCAGGTCCAGCCGTCGCGGTCTTTGCTTTTGCCCGTGGTGGTCAATCCGGCGATCTGATCGCCCGCGTACGCGACGAGCGAGAGGTCGTGCAGCATCTGGGGGCTCGTGGACGCCTCGTAGAAACGGTCCCACGGCCAGTGCGGCGTCGGTGTGGCGAACGGGATGTCCTCCCACATCGGTGCCTCCGCCGCGTAAAGCGCACGCCACCACTTCTCCTGTGCAGCGGTGTCGAGACCCTCGAGTGATTCAGTGAAGCTCTTGATCGTGATCCCGGCGGCGCGGGCCCGGTCGAGCGCCTCGGCGAACTCCGCGGGCTCGAACTTCGCGAGCTCGACGTACGACGCGATGCGGCGGCCGATCTCGCGGTAGCCGTGGCCAAGAGCCCAGTCGAGCGCGAACTTTTCGCTCTCGTTCGCGCCGCCGAAGAGCTTCGGCACCTTGCGCCGTCGCGCTTCTTCCTCGAGCGCGTCCAGGAGCGCTGTGCCGATCCCCTTTCGCCGGTGCGGCGCGAGGACGGTCATCCCGATGAACTGCGAGCCGTCGGGTCGAGCGGTGAAGCCCTGGTTGATATCGCCGAGGGCCGCGAGGGTGCCGTCCGCCGCCTCGACGGTGACCCGCAGCAGCGACGGATCCTTCATGAGGTTCTCCCAGTAGCGCCACTCCGCCGCGGTGCCCTGCTCCATCCAATGCTGTTCGCGGTTGCGCTCGGCGACGAACGCGTCGCGGTCGGCGTCCTCGAAGTCGCGCGCGCGGTAACCCGCCGGCAGGCGTGCGCTCAGACCAAGGACGTCTGCTACGGCCACCGCTGCCACGATGAGCGCTCTGCCGCCCGAGCGTCAATGTTGCCTTCGACCCAGTCCGGCCGCCGATGGAACCCAGCGAGAAGGTCGAACGTACTGTGTCCGGATGCTTGAGCGCTGGGGAAGATTCGTGCATCGCCGGCGCTGGCTCGTGCTCGGTGCGTCCCTGGTGATGCTTGCGTTCAGCGGGGTGCTGCTGGCCCAGGGCGGAGAGCTCCGGAACCCCGACACGATCCCCTCGACGGAGTCCGGCCGCGCACAGAAGCTCTTCGACGAGCTGCCGCAGCCGTCGGGTCCGCCGCCGGGCGCGTCCTTCTCGCTCGTGTTTCGCAGCGAGACGCTCTCCGTCGACGAAGCCCCCTACCGTCAGGCGGTCGCCGACGCCCTCGCGCCGCTGCGAGCGGACGGGCGCGTGACCGGGGTCCGCACGTACTACGACGCGCCCACGCCGCAGTCAGGCCTCCGCTCGCGCGACGGTCACGGGATGCTCGCGTTCGTGCAGCTGAGGGATCCGCGTGCGCTGGCCACGCGCTACTTCGACGAGCTGCGCGCGCTGGTGCGGTCGGACAGCCTCACGATCCTGGCGACCGGCGGCCTCCCGATCAACCGCGACTTCGACGTGATCCTCGACCGCGATCTCCAGCGCGCCGAGATCGTGTCGTTGCCGGTCGCCCTCATCCTCATGGGCATCGTCTTCGGCACCGTCATCGGCGCGCTCGTGCCGCTGGGCGTCGGTGTTCTCGCGATCGTCGGCGGGCTCGGCGGGGTCTTCCTGCTGACGCGCTTCACCGATGTGTCGACCTACGCGCTCAACATCGTCACGCTCATCGGGCTCGGCACGTCGATCGACTATTCGCTGTTCGTCGTCGCTCGCTTCCGCGAAGAGCTTGCCGCAGGTGCCTCGCGCGAGGACGCGCTCGCGCGCAGCATGGCGACCGCCGGGCGCGCGGTCGTCTTCTCGGGGCTCACCGTGGCGATCGGGCTGTCGGGCCTGCTGTTCTTCGAGGGCACGTTCCTGGCGTCGCTCGGTCTGGCCGGCTCGATCGTCGTCGCGATCGCCGTGATCTACGCGCTGACCTTCCTGCCCGCGCTGCTGGCGATCCTCGGGCCGCGTGTGAATGCCTGGCGCCTCCCGTTCCCCCGGCGCGCCCAGCGCGGCGCCGGCCTCTGGCACTCGATCGCCACCGCCGTGATGAAGCGCCCGCTCCTCGTCCTCATACCCACGGTCGCCTTCGTGCTCGCGGCCGGCTCGCCCTTCCTGCAGATCCGGCTCGCCAACGCGGACACCACCGCGCTGCCGCCGCAGACCGAGTCACGCCGCGGGTACGACATGCTCGTCCGCGATTTCCCCGGCCAGGAGCAATCCTCGATGTTCGTCATCGCCTACTTCGCCGATGGCGAACCGCTGCGCTCCGGGCGTGCCGCCGAAGTCTTTGCGCTGTCGCGGAAGATCGCCACGCTGCCCGATGTCCTGAGCGTGAGCGCGCCGTTCGACGACGCGGGGAACGTCGTGCCTCAGGCCGCGGCATCGTCGACGGGGAAGCACATCGTGATCATGCGGGTCGTGACCTCGCGAACCGCGGCGAGCGATGGGGCGCGCGATCTCGTGCGCGCGATCCGCGCGCTAGGGGATCCCGCGGGCGGCGAGGTCCTCGTGACCGGACAGACGGCGTTCGACCTCGATACGATCGACTTCATCGAGACGCACGCGGTACGCGCGGTCGCGTTCATCGTCGTGCTTACGTACATCGCGCTTTTCCTGCTGCTGGGCTCCGTCGTCCTGCCGCTCAAGGCGGTCCTGATGAACCTGCTCTCGATCACGGCGTCGTTCGGGGCGATGGTCTGGGTCTTCGTGGAGGGCCACTTCAGTGGTCCTATGAACTTCACGCCGCAGGCGCTCGATCCATCGGTGCCGGTGATCCTCTTCTGCATCGTGTTCGGCCTCTCGATGGATTACGAAGTGCTGCTCCTGAGCCGCATCCAGGAGGAATACCGGCGTACGAAGGACAACACGCATGCCGTAGCCGAGGGCCTCGAACGGAGCGGCCGGCTCATCACCGCTGCGGCCGCGATCATGGTCGCGGTCTTCACCGGCTTCGCCCTCGCTGATGTCGTGATCATCAAGTCGATCGGTCTTGGTATGGCCGTCGCGGTCGCGCTCGATGCGACGCTGGTGCGCGCGCTCATCGTGCCGGCGACGATGCGCCTGCTCGGCGATCTCAATTGGTGGGCGCCGTCACCGATCGCGCGCGCGCACCGCTGGCTCGTGCTTGGAGGCCGTCACGGCGCATGATGAAAAGACCGTTACACGGGCGCCTGGCACCGCTCTTGCCGACTTCTCTGTGGGGCCCGAGGGCCCACATAGGAGGAACCAGTTCATGAAGGATTCAACACACGACAAGGTTGAAGGCAAGTTCGACGAGGCCAAGGGCAAGGTCAAGGAAGAGGCCGGAAAGCTCGGCGGCGACCGCTCGACCGAGATCGGCGGCAAGCTTGACCAGGTCAAGGGCAAGGGCAAGCAGGTCATCGGCGAGGTCAAGGAAGACGTCGAGGACGTCAACCGCTAGTACGTTCTGACCCACGCGAACCTGGGCGCCAAGCGCACAATTAGCAGGTGCGCTTGGCGCCTTTTCTACTGCTTGTCGCCGTCGTCGCGTGCGGTTCGCCGGCGCTGACACCGAGCGCGACGCAGGCGCCCGCGCTGCCGGCGGCAGCGGACACCGAGGAGATCTCGCTCGAGATCTCGGCACTGATGTGAAGCTCCTGTGCGTCACAGGTGGTGACGGGGAGCAGGAGGATCGAGGGAGTGGTCGGGGTCAGCATGGAGCCGCTGGATCGGCGACTCACGCTTCGCTTCGATCGGCGCGTGACGACAGCCGACCGCGTGACCGCGGCCGTGCAGGCGGTGGTCGATAGCATCGAGCAGTGAGTGTCCGCGCACTTCGCAGCAGCGTCGCGCGCGAGCTCGTCGCACACCACGCCGACCCGATCGGGCATGCGCTCGGCTGGCTTTCGTTCGCGCGTCCGCGTTTCCGCGATGGCTGCTTCGTCTACGTGAGCGACCGCGGTCTCGCCCACTTCGTCCTGACCCGGCGGCACTATGCCGCGATCACCTTCGGCCACGTCATCGTGTTCGCGTTCGAGCCGACCGACCGGCTGTGGCGACATGAGCTCCGGCACGTGAAGCAGTACGAGCGCTGTGGTCTCGCGTTCCTCCCGCTGTACCTGCGCCTCTACTCGAAGCACGGCTATGCGGCGCATCCACTGGAGCGCGACGCATCCGAAGTGGCTACGCTTTTCAGGTGACGCCGTACGACATCGCCATCCTCGGCGGGGGCCCTGGTGGCTACGTCGCGGCGCTCCACGCCGGCATCAAGGGCGCCCGCGTCGCGCTCATCGAGCGCGACCGGGTCGGTGGCATCTGCGTGACGGTGGGCTGCATCCCATCGAAGGCGTTGCTCGATTCGAGTCACGCCTACTGGGTCACGACCCACGGCGAGGAGCACGGGATCTTC
The DNA here is from genome assembly GCA_040003565.1 of Chloroflexota bacterium. Lineage (GTDB taxonomy): Bacteria > Chloroflexota > Limnocylindria > P2-11E > P2-11E > CF-39. The sequence goes on from JBDUCG010000108.1 coordinate 4,836, forward strand.
GTCCAGGGCGCGCGCTTCGATCTCTCGAAGGCGGTCGCGCGCAAGGACGCGGTCGTCGCGCAGAACGTCGCGGGCGTCGAGCAGCTCCTGAAGGCGCGCAAGGTGGACCTCATCAAGGGCGACGGCACGTTCGTGTCCCCGACGCAGATCAAAGTGAAGACCGCCAGCGGCGAGCAGGCGATCGACGCGAAGAACGTCATCGTCGCGACGGGATCCAAGGTCGGCATGCCGCCGATCAAAGGCCTGGCGGAGTCCAAGCCGCTCGACAACGTCGCCGCCCTGTCCCTTACCACCGCGCCAAAACGGCTGATCGTCATCGGGGGGGGAGCGATCGGCCTCGAGCTCGGCACGTTCTTCGCGGAGCTGGGCTCGGAGGTCACGGTCGTCGAGATGCTCGCGCAGCCGATCGCCTACGCGGATCCCGAGCTCGTGCGGCTCCTCGTGCGGGCACTGCAGTCGAGGGGCATCACGATCGTGACCGAGGCGCGCGTCACCGAGGTGTCGCGGTCCGGTGGCACAGTCAAGGTCACAGCGGATGTCGGCGGCGCGTCGAAGACGTTCGAAGGCGATGAGGTCCTGCTCGGCGCCGGTCGCGTCGCCAACTTGTCGGGTGTGGAGCAGGCGGGGTTCGCGACGAACAAGCTCGGCATCACGGTGGACGAGCGCATGCGCACGAGCGTGAAAGGCGTGTGGGCCATCGGCGACTGCATCGGCGATCCGCGCGCGCCAAAGCTCGCGCATGTCGCGTCGACCCAGGGCGAGGTCGCGGTCGACACGATCCTGGGCGAGGATGCCGCCATGGACTACGACGTCGTACCAAACGTCGTTTACACGCACCCGGAGATCGCGCAGGTCGGGCTCACCGAGGCTCAGGCGAAAGAGAAGTACGGCGAGGATGTGAAGGTCGCCCGCTTCTCATTCAAGGCGTCCGGCCGGGCGCGCGCTCTTGGCGAGAGCGACGGCGTGACGAAGATCGTGGCGGCGGGGAAGGACCAGCGCATCGTTGGCGTCCACATCGTCGGACCGCAGGCCAGCGAGCTGATCGCAGAGGCGACGCTCGCGATACGTCTCGAGGCCACGACCGACGACGTCATCGCGACGATCCACGCGCACCCGACGCTCGCGGAGACGTTCCGCGAAGCCGCACTCGTCGCGCGGGGGAGACCGATCCATACGGCTCGGTAGCGCGTCCGTCCCGGATAATTGACGCGGGCCGTTAGCTCAGTGGATAGAGCGGGGGCTTTCTAATCCCTAGACGCGGGTCCGATTCCCGCACGGCCCTCAGGACGCGACTCAAGTAGAGAGCACCAGGATCACGGCGAAGGCGCGCCTCATGGAGTCAACCTCCTGAAGAAGATCGTCGTCGGTCGCAGCTCGCCATCGGGCATGCCGGCGTACTGCGGTATCTCGCCGACACGCGTCCAGCCGAGCTTCGTGTACAGCTCCACGGCCTCGC
>JBDUCG010000109.1:0-6288 GCA_040003565.1 Chloroflexota bacterium
CGCGGGCGCACGCTCACCGCGGTGATCGAGGACGCTGCGCGCCAGTTCCTCGCACGCACAAGCACGGGCCAGGGCCGCCCGAAGGCTCCTCCTTTCCGATTGATCACGTTCAAAGGCCGGCTGCGCCCGGGCGTCGATCTTGACGACACTGCCGCCCTCCTCGATGTGATGGAGGGCAGCACTGCTCCTTCCGGACGTTAACGTTCTCGTCTACGCGCACGCGGAGGACGCTCCACGGCATCTCGAGCACCGTGACTGGCTGCGTCGGATGTTGGAATCTGAATCGGCGTATGGCATGTCCGATCTGGTCCTTAGTGGTTTCCTTCGCGTGGTTACGAACCCAAAGGTCTTCGACGCGCCGATGCCAATGGAACGTGCCTTTGCGGCGGCGGAAGTTCTGCGCTCGCGGCCGAACTGCGTCGTCATATCGCCGGGGGAGCGGCATTGGGAGATCTTCGGCCGCCTGTGCCGTGAGACCGGAGTGAAAGGCAACCTCGTCCCCGACGCCTACTTCGCGGCGTTAGCGATCGAGAGCGGAACCGAGTGGATCACGACAGATCGTGATTATTCGCGTTTCCCCGGCCTCAGATGGCATCACCCGCTGGACTGAGTCATGACGATCAAGTCGCCGGTCGCCCTACGCGATAATCAATAGGTGAGCGCGCCGGACAGCCGCCTCCAGATGACGGAGGGGGAGTCCGCCCCGCAGCGCCGGGCGACGATCGCCATCCTCGACTACGGATCCCAGTACACACAGCTGATCGCGCGTCGGGTGCGCGAGTCGCGCGTGTACTGCGAGATCTTCCCGCACGACGTCACCGCAAAGGAGCTGGAAAGCCGCGGCGTGGTGGGCGTCATCCTCTCCGGCGGGCCGTCGAGCGTGTACGACACGGACGCGCCGCAGATCGAGCCCGCCGTCCTCGACGGCCGGTTCCCGGTCCTCGGCATCTGCTACGGCATGCATCTCATGGCGCACGTGCTCGGGGGCGAGGTCGCGCCCGAGGGCAAGCGCGAGTACGGCCCCGCGACGGTCGACATCGCGGAGTCCGGCGGCCTGTTCGAGGGGCTTTCCGACCGCGAGCGAGCCTGGATGAGCCACGGCGACACGGTGAAACGGCTGCCGCCGGGCTTCCACGGGATCGCGCGGACCGAGCGGCTGCCGCTCGCGGCGATGAGCGACGGGCGCAACCGTTTCGGGGTGCAGTTCCACCCGGAGGTCATGCACACGCCGCGCGGCGCAGAAGTGCTGCGCAACTTCCTGTACCGCGTGTGCGGCTGCGCCGGTGACTGGACGCCCGCCGCATTCATCGAGGAAGCCGTGGCCGAGCTGCGGCGGACGATCGGCGACCGTCATGCGATCTGCGCGCTCTCCGGCGGTGTGGATTCGGCCGTGGCGGCGACGCTCGTCGCGCGAGCGATCGGTGACCGTCTCACCTGCGTGTTCATCGACACGGGACTCCTGCGCGCGAACGAGGCCGAGGAGGTCGTCGCGACGTTCGGACCGCGCCTGCGCCTGGTGCACGTCGACGCGTCCGAGCGTTTCCTGCGCCGTCTCGCCGGCGTGAGCGATCCCGAGCAGAAGCGGATGATCATCGGCGAGGAGTTCATCCGCTGCTTCGAGGAGCAGGCGCGCCGCGTCGGTGGCGTCGACCTCCTCGTGCAGGGGACGATCTATCCGGACGTGATCGAGTCGCGCTCGCGCGAATCGAAGACGAGCGCGCGCATCAAGACGCATCACAACGTCGGCGGTCTGCCGGAGATCATGTCGCTGGAGGTCGTCGAGCCGCTGCGGCGTCTCTTCAAAGACGAGGTCCGTCGCGTCGGGGCCGAGCTCGGCATCCCCGAGGACATCCTCTGGCGCCACCCGTTCCCGGGCCCCGGGCTCGCCGTGCGTGTGCTCGGTCCGATCGACAAAGACGCACTCGACACGCTGCGCCAGGCCGATGCGATCTTCCTGGAAGAGCTTCGTGCAGCGGATCTGTACCGCACCGTGGCCCAGGCCTTCGCCGTTCTTACTCCTGTGCGAAGCGTGGGCGTCATGGGCGACTTCCGCACCTACGGAGCGCTTGTGGCTCTGCGCGCGGTGACCACCGAAGACTTCATGACGGCCGACTGGGCGCGCCTGCCCTACGAAGTGCTCGCGCGCGCGTCCACCCGCATCGTGAACGAGATCGCGGCGGTGAATCGCGTGGTCTATGACATCTCCTCGAAGCCGCCGGCGACGATCGAATGGGAGTGACCGTCGCCGCGCCGTCGACGGCCGAGGCCATGCTTGGCCGCATGATCGACAAGCTCGCGGAGATGATCCATCCGCACGAGGAGACACTGAGCGCGCTTCGGCGAGTGCCGCGCCACCTCTTCCTTCCCGATGTCGAGCTCGACCGCGTCTACGGCGGGAATGCGATACCGACCAAGTACGACGAGCAAGGCAATCCGATCAGCTCGTCGAGCGAAGTCGCGATCATGGCGCTCATGCTCGACGCGCTTCGATTGGAGCAGGGCCAACGTGTTCTCGAGATCGGCGCGGGGACCGGTTACAACGCCGCGTTGCTGGCCGAGCTGGTCGGTGTCGACAAGGTCGTGACCGTCGAGCTCGATCCCGAGTTCGCGGACGAAGCGCGCGCGCACCTACGCGCGGCCGGATACGGGACGCTCCGGGTGGAGACCGCCGACGGCTGGCTGGGGTCGCAGAGCAGCGCGCCGTACGCGCGCATCGAGCTGACCGCGGCGACGTCGGACATCTCGCCACATTGGGTCGAACAGCTCGACGAGGGCGGCATCCTTGTCGCGCCGCTGCTGCTGCGGCCCAACGCCCAGGTCATGGTCGCTCTGCGCAAACGTGGCCGGACGCTGGAGAGCGTGTCCGTGTTTCCTGGCGGATTCATGACGCTGCGCGGCATGGGTGCGACGGGCGATCGCACGCGAGAGGTGGGCCCGTGGCGTTTCACGTCGTCGCGTGACCTCGACGACCAGCGTTTGCTAGCGCTCCTGCAAGAGCGGCCGAGCCTCGAGCTTGCGGACCCGCTCTCGTGGAGCGATCTCGCGCTGCTTGCGATCGGCGACGAGAACTCGCTGTCCGTGTCGCGCAAGGGAAGTCTCGCCTTTGCGAGCGGCATCGTCGTGGATGACTGCCGTGGCGTCGCGTTCGTCGAGTGGAGCGGTGGTGTCCTCGCGCCGCGCATGCTGCTCGTCTCGTACGGCACGCCCGAGGCGCTCAAGCGCCTACGCAGCCGGCTGGACGAGGTGCGCGGTCGCCCATGGCAAGGCCTTCGCGTCGTCGCCGTTCCCACCGGCGATGGGCGACCGGAAGGTGACGTCGTGTTCGCCCGCGCGAACTACACGATCGCCGTGAGCACCGGCCGATGAAGGCGATCCGTGACTACTTCAAGCACGGCGAGAAGGTGCAGCAGCTCATCCAGGAGCAGCGGAAGCATCGCAGCCCCGGACGCTCGCTCGGCGCGCCGGGTCTCAACTGCCTCGTGCTCGGAGGTGGCGGTCGCGAGTACGCGATCGCGTGGCGCCTCGCGCGCTGCGACAGCGTCGCGACGATCGACGTCGCGCCGGGCAACGGCGGCCTCGCGTTGTTCTCGCGGGTCGTCGATTTCTCGCCGCACGATGTCGGGCGCTTGCAGCAGCACCTCGCGGCGTCGGCGATCGATCTCGCGATCGTCGGACCGGACGAGCTCATCGCCGAAGGCATCGGCGATCATCTGCGGCGCGCGAGCGTCGCGGTCGTCGCTCCGTCAAAGGAAGCAGCGAAGATCGAATGGAGCAAGACCTTCGCGAAGGAGCTCATGACCGAGGCGCACGTGCCGACGCCGCGCTGGGAGACGTTCACGACATCGGAGGGCGCGCGCAACGCGCTCGACCGCAACAAGTGGGCCGCGCCGTTGGTGGTGAAGGCCGACGGTCTTGCTGGGGGAAAGGGCGTGACCATCTGCCGCACGCTCGAGGAGGCGCTCATGGCGCTCGGCACGCCGCCGACCAGTGGCGGACGTGTTGTCTTTGAGGAGCTGCTCGAAGGCGAGGAAGCGTCGCTGCAGGCGCTCGTCGACGGCGAGACCGTCGTCGCCTTGCCGCCCGCGCGCGACCACAAGCGGCTCGGGGACGGCGACACCGGTCCGAATACCGGCGGCATGGGCGCCTCGTCGCCGACCACGGTGTTGCCGGATGACGACGCGCAGCGCGTGGCCGACGAGCTGATCGGGCCGATCGCGCGCGCGCTCGCTCAGCGCGGCACGCCGTATCGCGGCGTCATCTTCGCGGGACTCATCAGCACGAAGAGCGGCTTCAAAGTGCTCGAGTACAACGCGCGCTTCGGGGATCCCGAGGCCGAGGTCACGCTGCCGCGCATCGGCGGCGATTTCGCGAAGCTCATGGTCGCGCTGGGCGAGGGAAGGCTGCGCGAGCACGTGAAGGACAACCCGCTGCGTTTCAGCCAGCGCGCCTTCGTGGACGTGGTGCTCTGTGCCGAGGGTTATCCCGGCGCGCCGCGCGTCGGCGACAAGATCGAGGGCCTCGATAAGCTGCCCGACGGCGTGTATGGCTTCCACGGCGCGACCGCCGCGACGCCGTCCGGCGGCTTCGTCACCACCGGCGGGCGCGTGATGCACATCGTTGCCGGTGGCTCGAACGTCGCCGAAGCGCGCGATCGCGCGTACCAGGGCGCGGAGCGGGTGACCTTCGCCGGCAAGTTCTATCGTTCGGACATCGCGACGAGTGGTGGGGTGGCCGTTTCATGACGCCTTCGGTGAGCGTGCTCATGGGCTCTTCGTCGGACGAGACCGTCATGAAGATGGCGGTCGAGACGCTGCGCGGCCTTGGTGTCGAGTGCGACATGCGGATCCTCTCCGCGCATCGCACGCCGGACGCCCTGCGCGAGTGGGTCGCCGAGGCCGGCCGGCGCGGCGTGAAGGTGTTCATCTGCGGTGCCGGTGGTGCGGCGCATCTCGCCGGCGCGGTCGCTGCGCTCACGACCAGCCCGGTCATCGGGGTTCCGCTCGTCGCCCCGAACGCCGTGGCCGGCGGGCTCGACGCACTCCTGTCTACCGTGCAGATGCCGCGCGGGATTCCCGTTGCGACCGTCGCGGTGGGCGAGGCAGGCGCCGCGAACGCCGGCATCCTCGCGGCCGAGATCCTCGCGACCGCGGACGAGGAACTCGCGGGTCGCCTGCGCATGCTGCGCGAAGGGATGGCGGCGAAGGTATTGGCTGGATGAAACGCCCATAACCATCCAAAACCGCTTCGACACGATCTCCCCGATGGACAGCCGCTTCTACGGCGGCGACGCCACGCTGTACAAGGCGCTGCATCCATATCTCTCCGCGGCGGCACAGGTCCGCTACCAGGCGCGCGTCGAGGGCGCGCTCGCGCAGGCGATGGCCGACGCCGGCATCTGCGACCGCAGCGTGGCCGACGCGATCGCCCGCGCCGCCGACCGCGTCACGCCGCAGGAGGTCGCGGAAGAAGAGACGAAGACGCGTCACGACGTGCGCGCGCTGGTGAACGTCATCCGCGCGCAGGTCCCCGACGATGCGAAGCGCTTCGTGCACCTCGCCGCGACGTCGTACGACATCGTCGACACCGCGAACGCGCTTCGCTACCGCGAGTGCATCGAGCGCGTCGTCGTGCCGGCGCTCGGCGTGCTCGTCGCACGGTGCATCGCGATCGCCGAGGCGGAGGCGGACACGCCGCAGATCGGACGCACGCACGGACGTCATGCCGAGCCGATCACGTTCGGCTTCGCGATGGCGGAGTACGTCTCGCGGCTCGGCGACCGGATCGAGCTGCTGCGCATGGTCGCGCGCCGACTGCCAGGCAAGCTGTCCGGCGCGGTCGGCGCGTACGCGGCCGTCGGTCTGCTCACGCCTGACCCCAAGGCGCTCGAACGGCGCTTCCTCGGCGCGCTCGGCCTCAACCCGCGCTCGAGCTCGACGCAGATCGTCGAGCCGGAGGGCTGGACCGACCTTGCTCACGCCTGCGTGACCGCGCTCGGCGTGATGGCGAACCTCGCCGACGACATGCGCCACCTGCAGCGGACCGAGATCGGCGAGGTCGCCGAGTCGTTCGCGGCCGAGCAGGTCGGCTCGTCGACGATGCCGCACAAGCGCAATCCGGTCTCGTTCGAGAACGTGAAGTCGATCTGGAAGGCGATGGCGCCGCGCGTCCTCACGACGTACCTCGACCAGATCAGCGAGCACCAGCGCGATCTCACCAACTCCGCGTCGCAGCGTTTCCTCGGCGAGATCATCGCCGCCACGGCGTACGCCGCAGGGCGCCTCGCCGGCT
>JBDUCG010000110.1:0-6273 GCA_040003565.1 Chloroflexota bacterium
GCATGTCGAGCAGGATCAGGACGGGCTGCTTTCGCGCGACGGCGTCGAGCGCCTCCTGACCGCTCGCCGCGCTGACGACCTCGTAGCCCTCTCCCGACAGGATCGAGCTGACCGTATCGAGGATGGACGCGTCGTCGTCCACGACAAGAACGGTCTCGTGCTGTCGATCGGCCCGGGTATGCGGCTGCGCCGTGCGGGACGGTGACGCGTCCCCGCCGCGCGGGGGACTTCCGGCCCAAAGGACCATCACCTAATTAAGTCTCCTTCCATCCGCAGCCGGCAGAGCGACGTGGAACGTCGAACCCTTGCCGACCTCGCTCTCCACCCAGATCCGACCACCATGCTCCTCGACGATGCCACGGCAGATGAAGAGGCCGAGGCCCATGCCGTGAAAACGCCGGTCATCCACATTCGATGCGCGCGAGAAACGTTCGAAGATCCGCGGGAGGTCCGCCACCGGGATGCCGATGCCCGAATCCTCGACGCTCACGCGCGCGTCCTTGTCCTCCTGCCAGACCTTGATAAGAATCGGCGTGCGCTCCGGACTGTACTTCTTCGCGTTCTCGATGAGATTCTGAAAGAGCTGCTCGATGCGTCGTCGATCGTAGACCCCGACGACGGGACCACTCGCCTCGACCCGGCAGATATCACCGTCCCCGGAGTCGTGCGCACAGACCTCCTGCGCGAGGGTGGCGATGTCGACCGGCTCCCGCTCGCCAACGAGCCCCCCTTGCTCGAGCCGCGACGCATCGAGCAAGTCACCGACCAGGCCGGCGAGTCGCTTGCTTTCGCGCACGACGCGCCGGATGCCGTCGATGTCCGCAGGGGCGTTCGGCTCTCGCACCGCGCGCCGCTCGAGGAACTCGGCCTGTGCGACGACCGTCGTGAGCGGCGTCTTGAGATCGTGTGCGGCCGCCGATACGAAGTCCTCTTTCAGGCGGGTCGCCTCCTCGCGCGCGCGAACGCGTGCTGCGTGGTCGATCAGCGCGCGGCTCTCCAGGATCACTGCCGCTTGATCCGCCAGCAGACTCGCGAGCTCGATGTCGCTGACCGCGAAGATCGGCGGGCGCTGGGCGCTGAGGGTGAGGACCCCCAGGCGGCGCTCGCCCGCGGTGATGGGCGCCGCGAGGACCGCGCCCACCCGGCGCGTGCGATACCCCTCGGCGCCGTCCGGATTCTCGCGGATCGGATCGGAACTGAAGATCGGACGCTGCAGCTCGAAAGCGCGCCCGGCGAAGTGCCGGCCCGGTTCGAGATCGACGACGGTGCCGTCGTCCTCCCAGAAGCGCAGCTTCGACGTGTCGTCCTGCCAGAGGCCGATGCGCGCGGTCGTGCCGGTGCTGTTCGCGGCTCCGCGCTCGAGCTCGCGCACGATGTCGACCGTCGTGGGCAGGCGCGGCAGGCTTGCCGCGCGCGTGAGGAACGACCGCAGCTCCGGCTCCTGCCACGCCCGACGGAGGATCGGCGGCGGCGCGAAGCCGAGGTAGTAGGCGACCGCCGAGCCAAGGCCGAGCAGCTGGCCGAGGGCCTGCAGCAGGGCGCGCTCCTCTGCCGGCGCGAGTCCCGTCAGCCCGGCGATGAGCAGATCGGTGCCCAGCAGGATCGAGCCGAGCGAGATCGCCTCCATGCGCCTCCGGGTGACGCCGCGGGAGCGGCGAGCCGCCTGGATGAACGCGAGCGCGCAGAAGATGGAGACCACGAAGAAATACAAGACGACATAGAGCGTCACAGGCGTTGGCAGCGTCGGGGCGGTCGCGTACGTCGCGACGACGCCCGCCGCGAGGCCGATCTCGGCCGCGCGTTTGAACGCGCTGCGAACGTGGGTGAAATCATCGACAAGCCGCAAGAGGATGTACGGCAGCGCCATGAGCACGGCGATCTCGACCGTCGTCAGCCACGCTGGCGTGGGTGCGATCAGCGTTGCGGCGCGCGACAGCAGGATGACGACGGCCGTCGCCCCGAAGAAGAGGGTCATATCGCCGTGTGCTTGTGTCGGTTGGCGCAGCGTGCGAAGCGCGACGCTGATGAAGATCAACACGTAGATGATCTGCGTGACCGCCGAGGTCAGGTCAAGTGCGTTCAAGGTCCGGTGATTCTATGGACTCGATCGACTTAAGCAGCGAGCAAAAGACCGAGTAACGCGCCGCCGATGATCACGATGGCCGGATGCAGACGCCCCTGATACGTGAGCGCTGCCGCCGCGATGCCGATGACCACCTGCCACGAGGACGGTGCGTCGCCCGAGGGCACGATGAGCGAGAGACCGGTCGCGCCCAGCAGGCCTGCCGTCGCGAGCGCTGCGCCGCGGACCAGACCTGCGAACCGAACGGAGAGGAGCCAGCGTCGCGCGACCGCGGTCGCAGGAAGGATCACGAGCGGTGGAATGGTGGACGCGATCGTGGCCATCACCGCGCCAAGCGGCCCGGCGATCTGATAACCAAGGCTCACGATCCACAGTCCGCTCGGCCCGGTCGAAAGGCGTCCGATCGCGATCGCCTCGACGAGCTGCGCGTCGGTGACCGCGCCCGTAGCGACCAGGTCCTGACGAAGAAGTGGTAGGGGTCCCAGACCACCGAGCGCGAGTGCGGAGTCTTTGAGCAGCACGAGGAACAGCGCAAGTGGATCCACTGCTATTCCGCCGCGCCCTCGGGCGAGGTGGGACGCTCGCGGCCCAGGAACAGCATGCCGAACACCGCGGCGCCGCCGATCACCGCGACGCTGGAGGCCGTCGTGAAGAGAAGGATCGCGAAGGCGGTCGCTACGACCGCGAGGTCGACTATCCCGCGAACGCCGTGACGGTGCGCGCCGCGCGCGAGGACGATCGCGAGGCCGAGCGTCATGCCGCCGGTCGCCGGCGCGATGCCCGCGAGAGCCGCGTGGGCGAGCGGGCGATCCGCGATCACTCCGTACGCGGCGGTCATGACCGACGTGATGATCGCGGCGGGCACCATCATCCCGGTGACCGCGACGACGACGCCGCGCCAGCCGGCGATGTGCTGGCCGAGCAGGCCCGCGAGCGCGACGAGGTGGATGCCGGGGCTGAGCTGGCAGAGCGCCCACGCTTCGTTGAACGCGCGCTCGCTGATGCGATGCTCGCGCTCGACGAGAAAGCGACGGAGGAGGAACAGCGTGCTCGTGCCGCCACCCACCGACTGCATGCCGACGGCGATGAAGATCTTCGCGAGCTCACGCATCGCGGCCTAGGCTATTTGGGTGGCCGGCGCGCCGCGCCGCTTGTCGGGTGAGCGGGCTGGCACGCTCCCTGCTTTCCAACGTTGGCGTGGACTGGTCCCTCGTCGACGTCGATCGCCTCGCGAAGCTGGCGTGCGCGACCTGCCAGCGTGGCTTGGCCGGTGGCCTGATGCGTCAGGTCGAGTGGACGACACGCCGGTGCATCGTCGTGGTGGCGTGCCCGAACTGCAACGCCGAATCGATGGTCGTGCTCGAGACCAGTGGTCTTCGTCGCACCGCGGCACCGCCGATCGACGTGGACGACGTCCGCCGCGCACACGACGCGCTCGCGCGCGCAGGACGGGTGAGCGACCTCTTCCCGGTCTAGATCGCGAGGCGCAGCTGGGACGGCTTCGGTGGCGGCGGCGCTTTTCGGAACGGACGCTCCTTGAACTCGTAGCGAGAGCGCACGCGGCGCGCGCGCTCTTCGAGAGCGTCGACGTAGGCGCGCTCTGGGTTGACGCGATCGGCGAAGCGTGCCTCAGCCGCGGGCAGGAGAGCCGGAAAGCGCTCGGCGAGGAACGCGAAGTAGTGCGGCTTCACGGCGGGGTCGAGCTTCAGCGGGCGGGTCGAGAAGAAGGTCGCGCCAGCCCTCGCGGCTGCGGCGGCGACCGCGTCGAGTGACTCCTCAGAATCGCTGAGCCCGGGCAGGATGGGCGCGGCGAGCACGCCCGCATCGATGCCGGCAGCCACTAGGCGTCTGACGGCCTCGAGCCTCGCCTTCGGCGGAGACGCGTGCGGCTCGGACGTGCGCGCGATCTCCCCGGAGATCGTTCCGATGCTGACGCACACCTTCACGTCGAGGTGCGTCAGCAGATCGATGTCCCGCACGACCATCGAGCCCTTCGTTATCACGACCAGCGGCAGCGGCGATGCGACCAGCGCCTCCAGCGTTCGCCGTGTGATGCGATAGCGGCCCTCGCACTGCTGGTACGGATCGGTCGCCGTGCCGAGCGCAACGGTCTCGCGCAAGCGGAGACGGCGCAGCTCCGCCGCGAGCAGCTCGGGGAAGTTGATCTTGACGTCGATCTCGTGATCGAAGCCGGCGCCGGTGTCGCGTTCGCGCTTCGCGTGGTACTCGCGGGCGTAGCAATAGACGCAGCCCCGTTCGCAGCCAAGGTAGGGATTGAGGCTCCACGCGAAAGGCATACCTCGCACTCGCGTGAGGGCGCTCTTCGCCGTGACTTCGCGATAGAAGACGCCGCTCCCCATGGTCCAGGCGATGATAGAACAGACGTTCTATCAGATGAATGGCGCATTCTGGCCGGGCGCGTGCACGACGACACGCGCAAAACACAGAACGGAGGACTGCGATGGCAGGCCGCTCGTCAAAGGGACCGGTGGGCAAGCGCACGACGCTGAAGTCGAGCGGGACGGCGAGCTACGTCAGAAGGAACAAGTCGGGTGAGTTCACCGAAGATCAGGTAAAAGCGGGTCGCTCGGTGGCACGCGACAAGAAGACCGCCGCCAAGCACACAGCGCCGAAGGGGATGAAGGATCGCGGCGACTAGCAAGCGGACGACACGCGGCGGCCTGACCGAGTACAAGCGCAAGCGCGACTTCACGAAAACGGCTGAGCCGCCGCCCCGTCCTGCGCGCTCGGTGACGCGCCGCAGCTTCGTGATCCAAAAGCATCGCGCGACCGCGCTGCACTATGACTTCAGGCTCGAGATCGGCGATGCCATGCCGTCGTGGGCGGTGCCGAAGGGTCCGTCGCTCGACCCGAGCCAGAAGCGGCTCGCGATGCAGGTCGAAGATCATCCGCTCGAGTACGCGGGATTCGAGGGCATCATCCCCGAGGGTGAGTATGGCGGCGGCACCGTGATGATCTGGGACGAGGGGACGTACGAGATGCTCGACGACGTCGACCCCGCCGCCGCCCTCAGGAAAGGCGAGCTGCGCTTCACCCTGAACGGCCACAAAGTCAGCGGACGCTGGACGCTGGTCCGCACCGGACCGAAGAAGTGGCTGCTCATCAAGGGTCGCGACAAGTACGCGAGCACGACGGACATCACCGCGACGCGCGCCCGCTCCGTGCGCACGAAACGTCTGCTCGCACAGATCGCGCGTGATGAGGGAGGCGACATCGAGAAAGCGGCGACCGGCGATCCCGATCAGCGCCCGGCGTCCGGCGCCTCCCGCGCTTGAGAGCACTGATCCCGCCCATGCTCGCCACGCTGTCGAAGGAGATGGTCACCGGGCCCGAGTGGGTATACGAGGAGAAGTACGACGGGATCCGTGCGGTCGCCTATCGCGATGACGATCGCGTGCGCGTCCTGTCGCGCACCGGCCAGGACCTGACCGCCGGATTCACGAACGTGGTCGAAGCGATCCGCGAGCTCCCCGATCGCGATCTCGTGCTGGACGGCGAGCTCGTCGTCTTCGATCCGAATGGCGTGTCTCGCTTCCAGCTGCTGCAGCGCCGCGGGATCGAGCCCCGCACGCGCACCACGTATGCGGTCTTCGATTGCCTGCGTTCCTCCGGCCGTGATCTACTCAGCCGCCCGCTCGAGGAACGCCGCGAACGAATGCTCGAGCTGATCACCACCGGCCGCGGTCCGCTGATGCGATCGCGCCGGCTGCCGCGCGACGGTGAGCGCGCTCTCGCGACCGCCCGCGAGAAGAGCTGGGAAGGGATCATCGCCAAGATCGCGACGTCGCCGTACGAGCCCGGCATCCGATCGCGCGCGTGGCTGAAGGTGAAGGTGCGCCTCGAATCGGAGTTCGTCATCGGTGGCTATACGCCGCCGCAGGGCTCACGCACGGAGTTCGGTGCGCTGCTCGTCGGGCTCTACGACCGCGGGAAGCTGCGCTTCACCGGCAAGGTCGGCACCGGTTACACCCAGGACACCCTTCAGGTCCTCGGCGCGAAGCTCAAGGGCCTGCGCACGGAGACCCCGCCGTTCGATCCCACGCCACGCATCAAGGACGCGGTCTGGGTCAAGCCGCGTCTCGTCGCTCAGCTCGTGTACGCGGAGTGGACCGCCGATGGAAAGCTGCGGCAGCCCGCGTTCCTCGGGCTGCGCACCGACAAGAAGCCGG
>JBDUCG010000002.1:0-21019 GCA_040003565.1 Chloroflexota bacterium
CGGCCGCGCTTTATCCGCGCGACGCTCTACCTCTATCGCTTCACGACGCCGCGCGAGCGCCGCGAGACGCGCGCTTGGTGGGTCCGATCCCGCGTGGACGAGTACCTGCGGCCTGTGGGCCTGCGCCCCGAACGCGCGGTCGCCTAACGCGCCCTGGCGTCCCACTCTTCGCTCGTGATCCGGTACAGGACGTGGCGTCTTCCCCACCACGACGCGGGCACGCGTGGATGATCGAAGTCGTCCTTGGGACGCCGCGTCAGTCCGATCTTCTCCATTACCCGGCGCGAGCGCTCGTTCCCGACCGTCGTGTACGACACGACCTCATCCAGCCCGAGCGCGTCGAACGCATACGCGAGCGAGGTACGGGCGCCTTCGGTCGCGTAGCCGCGACCCCAGTGTTGGGCGGCCAGACGCCATCCGACCTCAGTCGCGGGGCGCCCGAGCACCGTATCGGCCGGACCGAGCCCGATGAAACCGATGAACTCGGCGATGCCAGGCACTTCGACCGCCCACAGGCCATAGCCGCGCTCCTCCATCCGCGCGACGATCTGATCGACGAACGCGTCGGACTGCTCGCGCGTGCTCGTGCGCGGGAAGTACTCCATGACAAGCGGGTCGGCGTTCATCGCGGCGAACGGCTCGCGGTCGCTGTCGCTCCACGCGCGAAGTACGAGGCGCTCCGTTCGCAGCGTCGCGACCGGGATCATCAGCGCGGACCCTTGGCGGCGATCGCAAACAGCGGGTCCAGATGTTTGCGGCGGTGCGCGGCAACGTGGCCCACGGAGTCGTAAGGCCAGCTCTCCTGCCACCGGCGCGCGAAGTGCTCAGGCGGGGCCTCACGGAGCGCCTTCAGGAGCGCCCGATGGGCGGCGCGATGTTCGGCGACGATCGTCTTCGCCGGCGTGCGATGCGAGCGTCGATAGATCGCGTGGTTCTCTTCGGCGACAGTCCCCCCAATCCGTGGCTCGTACGGCCGCAGGGGGCTGCGATCGTGCGCGATGCGGCGCACGTCGCGCCACTTCCACGCGGTGATGTGGCCGATCACGTCCTTGACCCTCCAGCGCACCGACGCCTCAGCGTCGAACGCGTAGCGGTCGAAGTCCGCAGGCTTAAGACGCCGCACCATCGCGTCGAGCTTCCGGTACTCGGCGTCGGCCCGTTCGTGGACGCTGGCCGCGGTGTGCTTCACACGAAGCTTCTTCTTCACCGGTGCGGCTCCTCGTTATCGTCGCCCTGCTGCGTCCGGCCGGGCCCGCCTATGCCGGCCCCGGCCGAGCCCCAGTCAACTGTGGAGATGGGGGAGGGTCGAACTCCCCGTCCAAGGCCGTTGAAGTGAGCGCATCTACGAGCGTAGTCGGCGTTTTTTTGTCTCGGGGCTCCCAGCGCGCACCGACGCGCTCCGGGCTCCCCCAGGCCGGAAATCTTGATCCCGCCTACCGGCCGATCGGCGGGCCGCACCTTCGCTTAAGTCGCCCTTCCCGGCCCGCGAAGGGGAGACCGGGAGGACGCTCACTGACTAGGCAGCGAGTGCGTAGGAATTTGTGCCAGTTATCTGGCTGCCGTTCGGATTTTCGAGGGAGAACGGCGTACCTCGGCTCGCGACGCTCACGTCGCCTGCCCTGTCGAAACCACGCATCCCCGTGGCCTTCTTCAGGCACCATCAATTCTAACCTTGCTACGTGCGATTCTCTTCCTCGCGCTTCTCGTCGGCGCGGCGTGCTCGGGCCCCCCGCCCCGCGCCGCGCCCGCGGCCGCGACCGCGTCCACACTGGCACGCGTGACGCTGAGTCCCACCGTGGCCCCGACGCCCTCGCCCACGGCGGCGATCCGCTACGTCGCGATCGGCGCGTCCGACACCGTCGGCGTGGGCGCGACCGACCCCGCCACCGGGTCGTGGCCGGCTCGGGTCGCGAAGCTGCTGCCGCCGGGCAGCGCGTTCGTGAACGTCGGCGTCTCGGGTTCGATCGCGCTGCAGGCGCGCACGGCGCAGCTGCCCGGGGCGATCGCGCAGCGGCCGACGGTGGTGTCGATCTGGCTCGCGGTCAACGACATGAACGCGACCATCGAGCCGGCATCGTTCGCCAGCGATCTCGGCGCGATCGTGGACGGGCTCGTGTCAGGGACCGACGCGAAGATCTTCGTTGGGAACGTTCCGGATCTCCGGCCGGTGCCGGCCTACAAGGACGCGGACAAGGCGGCGCTCTTCGGGCTCATCAATGCATACAACGCCGCCATCGCCGCCATCGCGGCGAAGTACCCGGGTCGCGTCGTCGGGGTGGATCTGTTCACCGGCAGCGCGCCGCTCGTGAGCACCATCACGGTCTCCGGTGACGGCTTCCATCCGTCCGACGCCGGCTATCAGCTGATCGCCGACCGCTTCGCCGACGCGATGCGCGCCAGCGGGATCCCGATCCGCTAAGCCTCGGCGGGGGCGACCTCGACCCTCGCAGGCGCGGGCGCGCGCACGAGCTGCGCGAGCACGAGCGCACCGGTGGTCATCAGCAGCGTGCCGAGCACGAGCACGACCTGCGGCTGGACCATGCCGAGGAGCGCCGCGGCGATGAACGGTGCGGCCGTCCCGCGCACGCCCAGCAGGAAGGCGTTCGCCGCGGCGTATTCGGCGATGCGCTGACGCGGTGCCATGTGCACGATGTTGGTGAATGCCGTGAGCTCGCCGCTCGAGACACCGACGCCGATGATCACCGCGACCGGCAGCAGCGCCCACGTGCCGGGCGCGACCAGGTAGCCGATCGGCACGAGCAGCGTGAGCAGCGTCGCGATGAGCGTCTGCCGCAGCGTCGAACCCCGGTCGATGATCCGGCCGATGACGGGGTACGCGACGATCTGCACGGCTGACTGGACGATGGCGAGCGTTCCGACGAATCCGTTGGAGGCGTCGAAGTGGTCGACGAGCAGGATCGGGAACACTGCGAAGTTCATCAGGTTGCCGGTGCCAAAGATCGTGAACGCGAGGAGCAGCTTGCGGTAACGGACGTCCGCCCACACGTCTCGCGCGATCTCCAGGGCCGGCCGGCGGGCGACCGGCGCGGCCGGTCCCTCATAGCGGATCCAGAAGAACGCGAGCGCACCGGGAAGGCCGACGAGCGCCGCCGCGGCGAAGACCCACTGCACCGGGATCACGTCGATGAAGGAGCCCGCGAGTGCCGCGGCGGCGATGCCGGCGATGGAGGCGCCGACCCGCACGTTCCCCATCGCGAACGCCCGCTCGCGGTCCGGATAGATGCCCTGCATCAGCGCCGTGTATGCCGCGATGTTCGAGACGGTGATGATCCAGAACGTGACGCTGGTGAGCGCGAGCATGAACGGCGTCGCGGCCAGCAGCACGCTCACCATGAATACGAAGCGCGAGAGGCTCGCCGCTCCCGCGACGACGCGAACGAGCGGCAGGTGGGCGAGCAGATAGGCGAAGATCGGCGACAGCAGGTTCCCGATGAACGGGCCGGCGACGACGATCGCCACGTCCGTCGTCGAACCCCCCATCCGCCGCACGACGACCGGCATGAAGGCGACGAGCACGGTCACGAAAGCGCCCGCGCAGATCCCGCTGAAAAGATCGATGCGGAAGTTGCGGCGGACGCGCGCTGGCAGCCAGTTCGGGTCGGTCACGGCAAGGAAGCTAACGGGCGCTCCCGCGCTCTGTCACCGCCTCCGGGCGCTAGGGCCGCCCTTCGGGCGGTCGATAGCCGCCGCCGGGCCGCGGCCCGTACCCGCGGCGCGGTCCGTAGCCCGTACCGGGTCCGCCGGGCGGCCGCGGGCGAAAACCGCCGCCGCTTGGCGGACCCTCGCGGAACGGACCGCGAGCACCGGGCGCGGTCGAGCTGATAACGACCCGTCGGTTTGGCTCCATGCCGACCGACTCGGTCTTGAGACCCTGCTGCCCCTGCACCGAGAGGTGCACGATGCGCCGCTCATACGCGAGCATCGGCTCGAGCGTCACGGCCTGACCGCTGGTGCGCACTCGCGATGCGACGCGCTGCGCGATCTCGCGGAGCTGGTCCTCACGGCGGCGGCGGTACCCCTCGATGTCGACGGGGACGTGCACCGAGCGACCCACCTTCTTCGACGTGATCGCGCTCACGACCTGCTGCAGCGCGACGAGGTTCTCGCCTCCGCGTCCGATCAGCGCTCCGAGATCCGCGCCGAGGACGTCGACGCCTTCCATGCCCGGGCGGTCGTCGAGGGCGACCTCAGCGTCGACGCCCATCGCTTCGAGCAGCTCGCGCAGGACCGTGGCGCCGAGCGCGAGCTCCTCGGCGAACGCCGGTGACACCTCTTCGCCCTCGTCATCGCGGGCGCGACCGACGGCATCGGGCCGGCGCGGGACCTCAGCTTCATCGATGATCGCCTCCGGCTCGACCGGACGCTCATCCTCCTGGAACGACAGCAGCACCCGCGCGTCCTCGCCGCCCATCCCCAGCACGTTCGCGGGCTTGCCCTTCTCGAGGGTCTCGATATCGACATCGGTGCGCTTGCGGCCAAGCGCGCGCAACCCGCGCTCGATCGCCTCTTCGACGGTGCGGCCCGTGAACTCCTCCCCACGCAGTGGGCTCATCGCTTTCCCCTCCTCCGTCCCCGACGGCGTCCACCATTCGACGCGCTCGGCGTCGTGGTCGTTTCCTCACGTTCTTCCGACTCTTGGTCGTCCTTGTCCTTCATATCCTTGCGCGCTTCGACGATGGCGGCCTGCTCGCGACGGTGCAGCTCGCGGTCCGCCGGCGTTGGAATGCCGCGCAGGAACGGAAGGTACTTGGGCAGCTGCCCCCACCCGCTGACGAAGTATTGCTGCGCGATCTGGAACAGCGTGGTCGTGATCCAGTACAGCGTCAGGCCGGCGGGGAACTGCGCGCCGATGACCACGGTGATGAGCGGGAAGGTGTAGGCCATCGACTGGGTCATACGCTGCGCGGCGTCGTCGCTCTTCACCTGTTTCACGGGCATCGCCATGACCGAGGCAATGAGCTGCACGAGGCCGGCGACCACCGGCAGGATGAAGAACGGGTCTGGATGCTGCAGCCCTTTCGTGATCCACGGCAGCCAGTGCGCAGTAGCGTCCAACGCACCACCGGGCGTGATCGGATTGGAAATGAACGTATAGCGGAAGCTCTCGACCATGTCGTACGTCAGGCCGGGACAGACGTTGTTCGGCGGCGGTCCGAGTCCACACCCCAGCTGAAGCAGCGAGTTGTACAGGGCGATCAGCAGCGGCATCTGGAGGACCAGGGGGAGGCAGCCGGCGGCTGGATTCACGCCGCGCTCGCTGTAGAGCTTCATCTGCTCCTGGCTGAAGCGCTGTCGATCCTTGCCGTACTTTCGCTTGAGCTCCTCCATCGCGGGTGCGACCTCTTGCATCGCACGCTGGGAGCGGATCTGCGTCACGTACAGCGGATACAGGGCGAGGCGAATGAGGATCGTGACGAAGATGATCGCGAGGCCGAAGTCGCGGACGATCGAATACGCGAAGAGCGTCAGGTTCATGATGGGATGGACGAGCAGGCTGTTCCAGATGGTCAGGATGTCCATCAGTGCTCCGGCACCGGGTCATACCCGCCGCGGCTGAACGGATTGCAGGAGAACAGGCGACGCGTCGCGAGCCAGCCGCCCTTCAGCACACCATGCCGCTCGACGGCCTCCATCGCGTACTCGGAGCAGGTCGGCGTGTATCGGCATGCGGATGGCAGACCCGGGCTCACGCGCGTCTTGTAGAAACGAAGTGCGGCCAGGACGAACGTCTTCATCGGCGTTACCGGCGCGCTGTGCCGAGCGCGGCCTCGGCCGCGGCGCGAAGAGCCGTGAAATCGGCCGCGATCGCGTCGCGGCGCACGGTGATGACGATGTCCTGGCCGTGCGCGGTGGCCGTCGCGCACGCCTGACGGAACGCCTCGCGCACGCGGCGACGCGCGCGGTTGCGGATCGTCGCGATGCCGACCGTACGCGGCGCGGACACGGCGAGGCGGATCACGTTCAGGTCGTTGGGGCGCACGCGCGCGGTGAAAGCGACGTCGCGAACGCCGCGTCCGATCTTCCGGACTTCCGCGATATCAGTGGATCGCCGCAAACGCGCGGCGTTCATGCCGGCGAGGCCGCTCAGGCGACGGTCAGGCGCTTCCGTCCACGCGCGCGACGTGCTGCCAACACCCTGCGTCCGCCCGTCGTCTTCATGCGCGCGCGAAAACCGTGCACTCGCGCGCGACGACGCGTCTTCGGCTGATACGTGCGCTTCACGAACTGTCCCTTCTCCCCCGAAAAAAATGGACGAATGAATCATCAGTGAATGTGTCTGTGTGTGCGTGAAAGTCTAGCAGTGCGACTGTGCTACTGTTCCGTGGCTTCCGGGGGGCGGGTCTCCTTATCTTCGCATTCGGTGTGGCGGTATCTCGCGCGATCGTGTTGTGGGGAGCGTCGTTGTGTTCGAGCGCAGAGAAGGGGAGCCGTTGAACCTCAAGCAGCTCTGGCACGCGGCTCTCGGCGAGCTCCAGCTCGGGCTCACCAAAGCCAACTACGACACCTGGTTCAAAGACACCGCGATCGTCTCCGAAGAAGATGACGTCTATTGCGTCGGCGTTCCCAACGCCTTCGCTCGCGAGTGGCTCGAGAACAAATACCGGCAGCAGGTCCGCGATGCCCTCCGCCACCTCGTCGGCCGGACCGTCGACGTGCGTTTCGTGACCCTCACCGCCGCTTCGGTCCGCACCGACCGGCCGGTCGCGTCCGCCGGTGGCTCAGGTGTCCAGTCCTCCGCACCGGCCGGGCTCGCGCCGGCACAGGAGCGCCGCGACGGCACTGCGGCCGCGCTCCTCAACGCTCGCTATACGTTCTCGACGTTCGTCGTCGGCTCGAACAACCGCCTCGCACACGCGGCCGCCCTCTCGGTGGCCGAGCGTCCCGGTCATAGCTACAACCCGCTGTTCATCTACGGCGGCTCGGGCCTGGGCAAGACGCACCTCATGCACGCGATCGGGCACGCCGTCATCTCCCGGCACCCGAAGAAGCGCGTCGCGTATGCGACGAGCGAGAAATTCACGAACGAGTTCATCAACTCGATCCGCGGGCAGAAGAGCGAGGAGTTCCGCGAGCGGTACCGCCGCATCGACGTGCTCCTCATCGACGACATCCAGTTCCTCACCGGCAAAGAAGGTACGCAGGAAGAGTTCTTCCACACCTTCAATGCCATCCATGAGGAGGGAAAGCAGATCGTCCTCTCGAGTGACCGGCCGCCGAAGGCCATCGAGCGCCTTGAGGACCGCCTGCGCTCGCGCTTCGAGTGGGGCCTTATCGCCGACATCTCGACGCCAGACCTCGAGACGCGCATCGCGATCCTCCGCGCGAAGGCCGAAGCGCAGTCGGTGGCCGTGCCGCCACCGGTCATCGACTTCCTGGCCCAGCGGATCGTGTCGAACATCCGCGAGCTCGAGGGGGCGCTCACGCGCATCGTCGCGTACGCGACGCTCTCCGCGGTCCCGGTCACGACGCAGCTCGCGCAGGAGATGCTCCAGAACATCCTGTACAACCCGCGCCAGAAGACCCTTTCGCCGGACCGGATCGTCGAGGCGGTCGCGCGCTACTACGGAGTCCCCTCCGAACAGCTGCGCGGAAAGGCCCGGGACAAGCAGGTGGTCCTGCCGCGCCAGATCGCGATGTACCTCATGCGCGAGGAGACCGAGGCGCCGCTCATGCGGATCGGTGAGGCCCTGGGCGGCCGCGACCACTCGACCGTCCTCCATGGCTGCGAGAAGATCGAGCGCGAGATGGCCGAGAATGACGACTTCCGCAGGGACGTCGGGGCCCTTCGGGAGATGCTGTACTCCGACTAGGCGCCCGGGGCTAAAAATCCCCAGAAATTCCGCGGGTTTCGCCCAGGTGCCCAGGTGTGGATAAGCCCTCACAATGTGTGGATAAGCGCACCCATTTGTGGACATGTACACCTAGAGCATGTTCCGTGGAGAGACTACCGTTCAGTAGCGCGACATCTCGGTCTCATCTCCCGGTCGTGCTCCCCAGCCGGTCCTCTCGCGGTCCACAGTCACGATCACCACGCAGTGGGCGGTGATAGCCACGCCAGGCTTGCTGCGGCGCGACAACAGCATCTCGGAACGCTCATAGTCCACACCACTACTGCTAGTACCAGCGTCTTAATAGATCTTTCTCGGGAAGGTACGGAGGATCCGCGTTGAAGGTCACTTGTCTACAAGAGAACCTCGCGCGTGGGCTCCAGATCGCCGGACGGGCCGTCTCGACACGAGGCAGCCTTCCGATCCTCGGCAACGTGTTGCTGCGCACCGAGGGCGGTCGTTTGAAGCTCACCGCGACGAACCTGGAAGTCGGCATCAACTGCTGGGTGCCCGCGAAGGTCGACGACGATGGCGCGATCACCGTGCCGGCGAAGCTGTTCACCGATTTCGTGAATTCATTGCCCGCTGGTCCGACGGAGCTCTCGCTCAACGTCCGCACGAAGACCGTGCATCTGCGTCGCGATCCATACGAAGCCAACTTCAAGGGTATGGACGCCGAGGAATTCCCGATCATCCCCGCGGCGCCGGATAAGCCGACCACGCGCGTGAGCAAGTCCACGCTGCGCCGCATGATCGCCGAGGTCGCGTTCGTCGCTACGACCGACGACAGCAGACCCGTTCTCACCGGCGTGCTCACGACGCTTGAAGACGACAAGATCACGATGGCCGCGGCCGATCCCTACCGCCTCTCGGTCCGCAATGCGAAGCTCTTGGACAAGGTCGAGGGAAAGCAGGAGATCATCATCCCGGCGCGAAGCCTGCAAGAAGTGCAGCGGATCATTGACGACAGCGACGACCCGGTCGACATCTTCGTCACGCCGAACGGCAGCCAGGTGATCTTCCACACACCCGAGGCGGATCTCGTCTCACGCGTCATCGAGGGACAGTTCCCGAACTACCGCCAGGTCATCCCGCAGGGCAAACCCGCGACGAGGCTGGTGGTGCAGCGCGAGGAGCTCCTTCAGGCCACACGCCTCGCCTCGCTGTTCGCGCGCGACTCGGCGAACATGCTGCGCTTCCAGGTGAATCCGGCCGATCATCCGCCGCTCGTCATCAGCGCGAACGCGGCCGAGGTCGGTGACCAGACCGCGAAGGTGGACGCCACCGTGGAGGGGCAGAACACCACGATCGCGTTCAACTCACGGTTCATATCGGACGCGCTCGCGAGCCTCACCGCGCCCGAAGTGGCCCTGGAGCTCGGCGGGCCGCTCGCGCCTGGCGTGGTGAAGATCGTCGGCGATCCGGACTACCTTCACGTGGTGATGCCGCTCCGCATCCCGGCCTAGGGCGTGCGCGTCTCGACCCTCGCCCTCGAGGATTTCCGCAGCTACGCGCAGGTCGAGCTGCCCCTCGCCCGCGGCACGGTCGCATTCGTCGGGCCGAACGGCGCGGGCAAGACCAATCTGCTCGAGGCGATCCATCTCATCGCCCGCGGCGACTCGCCACGCGCACGTGACGACACCGAGATGGTGCGCTGGGGCGCGACGACTGCGCGCGTTCGTACCGAGGTCGATCGTGCCGAAGATCACCGTCGTGTCGAAACGCTGCTGTTCGCGCCACCCGAGGGCGAACGCCGCCGGCCGCGACGCTACCTGCTCGACGGCGCCGGAAAGCGCTCAGAGGACACCGCCGGCGAGCTCGTGGTGGTCGCGTTCTTTCCCGAAGACGTCGAGCTGCTCGGCGCGGCACCGAGCGGTCGTCGTCGGTTCCTCGACGCGATGCTCGGACAGATCGACCGCGCGCATCGACGTGAGATGCGCGAGCTGCAGCGGGTCCTCGAACAACGGAACGCGCTCCTGCGTGCGGCGCGCGACGAGCTCGAGCTTCCCGAGCAGGAGATGGCGTTCTGGGACAGCGAGCTCATCCGTCTGTCGTCATCCATCTCACTTCGTCGTTCGCGGCTGGTGGCAGAGCTATCGGCTCCCTTCGTCCGCGCGACCGAGCTGTTCACCGGCGCCGAGGGTCTCGTGCTTGCCTACGCCGGGCAGGTCGAGGGCACGACGCTCGAGGAGCGCGCGAGCGCATACCAGCACGTGCTCCGCGAGAAACGCGAACGCGAGCGCTGGCAGGGAGCGTCGCTCGTCGGGCCCCAGCGCGACGATCTCATCGTGACCTCGGCGGGCCGCGTCCTGCCGGCCTTCGCATCGCGCGGCGAGCACCGCAGTGCGGTCCTCTCCCTGAAGATCGCCGAGGCCGCGTGGCTGGCCTCGCGCGTCGGCGAGCAGCCGGTGTTCCTCCTGGACGACGTCCTCTCCGAGCTGGATCCGGCGCGGCGCGAGGCACTGGCACGGGCCATCCCCGAGGATGCGCAGACGCTGCTCACGGCCGCGATCCCGACCGCCCTGCCCGACACCCTGCGAGAGCGGGCGACGCTGATCCCGGTGCGGCGAGGTGAGGTCGGATGAGGCCGATCGCGCGCGCGATCCAGAACGCGCTGCGGACCTTCGGCATCGACCGCGATGTCGCGCGGGCCGACGCGGTGCACGAATGGACCACGGTCGCGACGGGAGTTCTGGGCGCGGATGCCACGATCACGCGCGCGGTGCGCACCGACGGTGACACGCTGGTCGTCCTCGTCCCGACCGCGCAGTGGGCCGGCGAGATCCGCCTCCGCGAGCGCGAGCTGCTGCGCGTGCTGGCCGAGCGCGCGCCCGCGAGCCGCATCGCACGCGTGCGCTGCGTGCCCTCGCCGTGAACCGGTAGGTCTGGGACACTCCGGCAGATGCCGCAACTGAGCTTCGTCACGACGGTCGGCAGCACGGCAGACGTGCGAGCAAGCCGCGCCGACGTGATGCTGGTGACCGAGCCCGAGACCGGCGCGACGCTGCGCACGAAGGGCCGGCTGTACCTGCTCTTCGAGGCGTCGCCCTCCGGGCCCGCCGAGAAGATCGCGCGCGAGGTCGCCGAGCTTACGAAGCAGGAGTACTACTACGACCTCTCCGCGGGGATCGAGGTCTCGCTGCGACGCGCGCTGCGTCAGGCGAACCGGCGCGCAGCGCAACGCCTCCGCGAGCACCGCGGCAGCGTCACGCTGCAGTGCGCCTGCGCGGTGGTCGTGAACAACGAGCTCTACACCTCGCGCGTCGGCGGCGCGCAGGTCTTCCTCGTGCGTCGCGCGCGGCTGTTCCTTCCAGGCGACGAGCCGGGCGAGCTCGCCGACTTCGTCCATAAGACGACGACGCGCGAGGCCGCGTCACTTGGCGCGGACGCCGACGTGCTTCCGAAGGTGTGGCGGCAATCGATCGAGGCGGGTGACACGGTCATCCTCGCGAGCGCCGCGCTCGTCGACGGGCTCGGCGCCGAGACGCTCAAGAACGCGGCGGTCACGCTCCATCCGCGGTCGGCAGCCGAGCACATCCACAACCGCGCGGTGGCCGACGGCGTGAACGGAAGCGATGCAGTGATCTTCATCGAGATCGCGCAGTCGGGGAGCGCCGCAGCGCGCCTCGCGCCGGAGCCTCCGTCGATCCTGCGGCCCGCGGACGTTGCGATGGCCGACAACATCCGCTCACGTCTCGACGGGATGACCGGAGTGCGTCAGACCGTGACGCGCCTGCTACGCGGCGCGACGACGCCGGTCGCGTCGGCCGCGACGAAGAGCGTCGCAGTCGGGCTCGAGCTCATGCCGAGGCGCGGCGCCGCGCTGCCCCGCCACCCCGATACCGCGCGCTCGCGTTCCCGACGCCAGCGACGCGCGATGACCACGCTCGCGGTGCTGCTCCTCGTCGCAGCCACCGGTGTCGGCGCCCTCGCATACCGCGACTACGAGTCGACCCGCGCCGGACGGGAGTACCAGCTCGCGGTCGTGAGCGCGGAGGACTTCATCGCGTCCGCGCACCGCCTGGCCGACCGCAAGCCGCCTGACCCCGACGGCGCGCGCGAGCGGCTCGCGAGCGCGACCACAAAGCTGGATGAAGCGAGCAAGTCCACGTTCGCCGACGCCGAGAAGATCGCCGCCCTGCGCGCCGACGTCGCGGCGCTGAACGATCGGATGGACGGCGTGATCCTCGATCTCGCGCGCTTCGGGACCGGGACCAAGCTCGCGCAGATCGTCGGGAACGTGAACGGTCTCTACGTGACCGACCCAGGGGCGGGCCGGCTATGGCGCGTGTTCGGCGATCCGATCCAGCAGGGGCCGGTGCTCCAGCGCGGAGTCAAGGGCGTGGGTTCGCCGGTCCAGATCGCCCTCGAGGACTTCGCGGTCTATTCGCTCGACGACGCAGGCAAGCTCTGGCGGGCCGAGGGCGATCAGGTCGTGGACGTCACGCCGGCCGACCGCGAGAAGTGGAAGGCGCCCGCGTCGATCGCGGTCTTCGCGGACAACCTGTACGTGCTCGACACCGAGACCGGCCAGCTCTGGAAGCACGAGTCGAGCGACGGAACGCATTTCGGTACGGCGATCCCCTACCTCTCGACCCCGCTCGCGCCGAACACAGCGCGAGCGCTCGCGGTCGACGGCGACGTATGGATCGTGACCTCCGCCGGTGACGTTCAGCGCTTCCGGCGCAGCCCGCTCGTCACGACGGCGGCGCGCATCGAATTCGTGCCGCGCTGGGAGGGAACGGCACCGCGCGCGAACGCCATCCAGGCGAACGACGCGCAGCGCTCGATCTACGTGCTGGATTCGGGCGGAAAGCTGATCGTGCAGCTCACGCGCGATGGCCGCGAGCTCGCGCGGTTCGCGCTCCCGCCGGGCTTGCCGCCGGCTTCGGGCTTCTACGTGTCCGAATCGCTTCAGGTCGCCTACACGATCCACGGGACGAAGCTGGTCGCAACGAGCACAGCGCGTTGATCCCGCTACGGGACGCGAATCCCGTACGAAGCCCACCGATCGTCAACCGCTTCCTCCTCGCAGTGAACCTGGTGGCCTGGATCTACGTCGTCTACCTCACACGGCAGCCGGGAGCCCTGGAGGCGTTCTTCGACCGCTACTCCTTCGATTGGCTGGAGTTCACGCGGCGCATCGCCTCCGGCGATCTCGGTCTCGATACGTTCGTGCCGCTCGTCTCGCACATGTTCCTGCACGGCGGGTGGCTGCACGTGCTCGGCAACATGCTCTATCTCTGGATCTTCGGCGATAACGTCGAGGACCGCTTTGGCAGCGCGCAGTACCTCATCTTCTATCTTCTCTGCGGGATCGTCGCGGCGATCGGGCAGGGACTCATCTCGCCCGAGCCGATGGTCGGCGCGTCGGGCGCGATCGCCGGCGTGCTCGCGGCGTACCTCGTCATGTATCCGACAGCGCGTGTGTCGACGCTGGTCTTCCTCGGGCTCTTCATCACGATCGTCGAGCTCCCGGCGCTCATCGTCATCGGCATGTTCATCGTGCTGCAGATCATCGAGGGTGTTGCGGAGCTGCGGCTCGCCGGGCACGCGGCGACACAGCAGATCGCGTATTTCGCGCACATCTGCGGTTTCGCCGCGGGTCTGGTGTTACTGGTGTTCTTCCGCCGCGGCGAAGGGGCACGCCGTGTCCGCTTCGGCTGAGTCGATACACGCGACCGCCGACGGGATCGGAGTTAGCCTAGGGCGATGCTCGTCCCATGCTCGGTCGAGTCGGTCCGGGTGCATGTCCTGACGGGCCAGCACGTGGTGCTGCTCCAGGCGAAGGAGACCAATCGCCTTCTTCCGATCTGGATCGGTCCGGATCAGGCACACAGCATCGCGACCCGTATCGCCGGCATCGCGAGCGAGCGGCCCCTCACGCACGACCTGATGATGGACGTGCTGACGCAGCTTGGCGTCGAGATCACGCGCATCGTCGTGAAGGATCTCGTCGCGGACGACAACGGCGGCGGGGTGTTCCACGGCAGCCTGTTCCTGCAACTCGGCGAGCGCGAGGTCGAGATCGACTGCCGACCGTCTGATGCGATCGCGCTCGCGGTGCGCTGCGACGCGCGCATCCTGGTGTCGGACACCGTGCTCGATCGTTCGGCGATCTCCGCGGAGAACGAGGACGACGAGAACATCGCGGTGTTCAAGGAGTTCATCCAGTCGCTCCCCGACGACCCGCCGGGGCAGAGCTCGAGCTAGTCGGGGCCTCAGCCTTTCGCGGCGAAGTCCCCTCCGAAACGCAGACGGACCACGCCACGCAGGTCGTCGATCGCCGTACGAACGATGGCAACGCGCGAGTCTGGGTCATCCGTCCAGTCCACGGGGACCTCGTGGACGCGGAGGCCGGCGCGCTGGGCGAGGACGAGAAGCTCGGTGTCGAAGAACCAGGACTGATCCTTGACGCGCGGCACGAGCTGCTTCGCGACGGAGGTGCGGATCGCCTTGAAGCCGCACTGCGCGTCGCTGAAATGGGCGCCGAGCGCGAGGCGGAGCACGAGCATGTAGCAGCGCGAGATGATCTCGCGCTTCGGACCGCGCTTGACGCGCGCGCCGTGCGCGAGACGGCTGCCGATCGCGAGATCGCTGTGTCCGGATACGAGCGGCGCGACGAGCGGCAGCAGCGCCTTCAGATCGGTGGAGAGGTCGACGTCCATATAGACGCCGATTTGTGCGTCGCTCTGGAGCCAGGCCGCGCGCAGCGCACGTCCGCGCCCCTTGGCGTCGAGGTGCAGCACGCGCACCCGCGGGAGCTCCTTCGCGAGACGCTGGGCCACGGCGAGGGTGGTGTCCTTGCTGGCGTTGTCGGCGATCGTGATGACCGCGGAAAAAGGGAACTCCGTCTCGAGGTACTCATGCAGCCGCCGCACGCTCGGCCCGAGATCGCGCTCCTCGTTGTAGACGGGGATGACGACGTCGACGAGCGGGTCCGGTCGCTTCACGAGAGGCCGCGGGGTCGTGCGGACAACGCAGCGCAAGGTTAGCGTGTTGCTTCGGGATGACCTGGAGCGACCGCAGGATCGCGATCGCGCTCGCGGCCGCAGGTGCCGCGGCCTACCTCGTCGCCGGGCTTGGCCTCCTCACCGACTACGACTACTACGGACGGCTCGCGCAGGCGCTCCTGCAGGGGCACTGGTGGCTGGCCGAGGCGCCACCGTGGCTGAACGAGCTCGTCTCGTGCGGGCCGGAGCGGTGGTGCGTGGTCTATCCACCGCTGCCGTCGATCCTCGCGCTGCCGCTCGCGGCCGTACTGCCGACCGCGCTCGCGCAGGTCCTCGTCTCGCGCATCGCGGGCGGTGTCTCCACTGGGATCCTGTATCTCGCGCTGCGCGCATTCGGCGCGCCACGCTGGGTCGCGATCGGCGGGGCGCTGCTCTCCACGTTCGGGACGACGCTGTTCTTCTCGAGCGTGGATGGCCGCGCGTGGTACGCGGCGCACGCCGTGGCGATGCCGTTCCTCTCGGCGGCGCTCCTGTTCGCGGCACGCGGCGAGCGGGCGTGGCTGGTCGGCGCGTGCATCGGGCTCGCGGCGCTGGCCCGCCTACCCGTTGCCGCCGTCGCTCCCGCGCTGGCGCTGTTGCTCGCGCGTCGCGCGGGGACTCCGTATCTTCGTGCGCTCGGTGGTGTGGTCGTCGGCGGCGCGCCGCTCGCGCTCGTATACCTCGGGTGGAACCTGCTGCGCTGGGGTTCGCTCTTCGACGCGGGCTACCTGCAGCTGACCCAGGGTGACGTGTTCTTCACGCGCGGGCTGTTCTCGCCGTTCTATCTGCCGCGCCACATCTACGCGATCTTCCTGGAGCCACCCGACCTGGTCGAGGGAACGCCGTTCTTCCTCCGGCCACGCGGCATCGGCACCGCGCTGTTCCTGACGACACCCGCGTTCCTCTGGCTGTTCGCGGGCCTCCGCGGTCTGCGCCGCGACATCGGCACGGCCGCGGTCGCGCTGGCCGCCTTGCTCGCGCTGCTGCCCGACATCCTCCACGGCACAGTCGGCTTCCAGCAGTTCGGCTATCGCTTCTCCATCGATGCGCAGCCCTTTCTCATCGTGCTCGCGCTCGTCGGCGACGCGCGCGGCGGCACGACCTGGCGCTCGCGTCCTTCGTGGCTGTTCACGGCGGTCGTGATCCTGTCCGTCGCGATCAACCTCTACGCGACGATCGCGATCACGCGGTTCGACTACTGGCAATGACGCGCACCGACCAGTCCACGCGCGATGATCGGCGCGCACATCTCGCGATCGCCGGTCTCATCGTCCTCGGCGTCGCGCTGCGCGTCCTCACGCTGCGGTCGCCGGGCTTCCCCAGTGACGTCGGCACCTTCCAGGCGTGGGCGGAGCACATGGTCCAGGTGGGGCCACGCGCGTTCTACTCGCCGGAGTACTTCAGCGATTACCCACCGGCGTACCTGTACGTCCTCTGGCTCCTCGGCGCGATCTTCGACGGCGACTTGCTCCGCCTCGCGGTCAAGGCGGCGAGCATTCCGGCGGACGTCGCCATCGCGGCACTCGCCGCGACGCTCGCGTGGCGTCACGCGGGGCGCGGCAGCGCGATCCTGACAGCGGGTCTCTGGTCGCTCTCGCCCGCGGCGATCTTCGCCGGCCCCTACTGGGGACAGATCGACGCCGTCGGATCGCTGCCGCTGTTCGCGGCGCTCGTCGCCGCGGGTCGCGGCCGCTGGGCGACGGCCGGCGGGCTCGCGGCCCTCGCCGCGATGGTGAAGCCGCAGTTCGGCATCGGTGTCGTCGTGATCGGAGTGGCGGTCCTCGTCGAGCTCGTCCGGCTGCGTCGATGGGCGCCGCTGATCCGGTCCGGGCTCGTGGGCGCGACGGTGGTGCTCGCGCTGGGTCTGCCATTTCGCGCCGGACCCGCGGAGCTCATCGATCTCGTGAAAAAAGCGTCCGAGACCTATCCCTACACGTCGCTATATGCGTTCAACGTCTGGTCGATCGTCGGCGATTTCTGGGAGCCGGACAACGCCTTCGTGGGCCTCGGGGTGGTGCTGCTCGTGGTCGGCCTGCTTGGCTCGTGCGTGCCGCTCTGGTGGCGCCGCGATACGGCGACGCTCCTCGCCGCAGGCACGCTCGCGGCGTGCGCCTTCTATTTCCTGCCGACGCGCGCGCACGAGCGATACCTGTTCCCGGCGTTCGTGCTGC
The DNA here is from genome assembly GCA_040003565.1 of Chloroflexota bacterium. Taxonomy (GTDB): domain Bacteria; phylum Chloroflexota; class Limnocylindria; order P2-11E; family P2-11E; genus CF-39. Next base: position 17,014 of record JBDUCG010000002.1, read on the forward strand.
TGCTCCCGCTCGCAGCGGTGCGCGCGCGCCTCCTCTGGCCCTACGTCGCGTTGTCGCTCGGCTTCGCCGTGACGCTCTACTTCGCGTTCACCCGCTACGGGCAGAACGACCTCAAGTCACCGCAGTGGCTCGAGACCACGCTCTTCTCGCGCACCGGTCAGATCGTGATGGCGCTCTTCATGATCGGCACGGCCGGGCTGATCGCCTGGCGCCTCATCCGCGGCGAAGCGCGGCTCGCGCCATCGCAGGGCCGCGTGGCGCGACCGGCGACCCCGGTCGTGACCGAGCCGCGAGCGCCATGGCGACTGCCAGACGCGCTCGCGCCGGGACGGGCGCCCACACGTCGCGATGTGTCGATCGCCCTGCTGGTCGCGCTGGCCCTGCTGCTGACGCGCGGTTACCGGCTCGATCATCCGCGCGATATGTATTTCGACGAGGTCTACCACGCGCGCACCGCGTTCGAGCTCCTCGCGCAGCGCGACCCGTATGAGTGGACGCACCCGCATCTCGCGAAGGAGATCATGGCCATCGGGATCCTGGCCTTCGGCGACGACCGCGTCGTCGGCGGCGAGGCGCTGCCGCGCTCCAGCATCGCGGCGTTCGCGGTCGGCGCGGATGGGACGCGGGCCTTCGCGACGTCAGACGGCACCATCAGCCTTCGCCCGCGCGATGGTTCGGCAGCCCGCGATGTTGTGATCGGCGCCGGCGGTGTTCGCGCGCTGGTCCTCGATGGCGCGCGCATCCTCTGGGTCACCGATACGGAGCTTTTCGAGAATCCGACGACCCAGCGGCCGAGCAACTCCCAGATCCCGCGCGCGAAGCTTCCGACGAGCGGCGCGGTCACAGGCCTGCTCGTTGCGGGCGGCCGCGTCGTGGTGGCGACCGCGTCCGGTGTCGCGATCTACACCGCCATCGACGCCCCGCCGGTCGTCGTCCAGACCGGCGCCGCAGCAGCGGCGTCGAACACGGATGGGACCGAGCTCTACATCCTCGACGCGCGCGGCGACATACACGTCGTCGATGCGGCGGCCGGGACCGAGACCCGGCTGTTTCCCGGCGGCGGTCCGGGCCGCGCGATCGCATATGCGCAGGCGCCGAACCGGCTCTTCGTGGCGCGCGCCGACGCGCCGGCCCTCGACGTGTACGAGCTGCCGAGCGGTCAGCGCGAGACCGTGCCCCTGAGCAATGCGCGCACCGGGGTGTTCTCGGCGGGCGCGACCGCGCTCACGCTGATCCCGCGCACGCAGTTCCTGTACGCGCTCGCCGAAGGCCGTGTGGTCGTCGTCGAGGTCCACGGCGCGTCGCCGTTCGCCGCCATCCCGGTCTCTGGCTCGCTGCTCGGCTTCGACAACGATGACGACAAGCTCCTCGTGGCTGGGAATGCCGGTGTGGAACGCATCGAGACCGGTCGTCACGCGCTCGCCTGGCGTCTGCCGGGCGTCGTGCTCGGCGCGATCCTCGCGTTCTTCCTCGTTCTGCTCTCGCGCCGGCTGTTCGCCTCGCCGGTCATCCCCTGGCTCGTGGGCGCCGCGGTGCTCCTCGACGGATCGATGTTCGCGCAGGCGCGCATCGGCATGAACGACATCTACGTCGCGACCTTCATCGTCGCGGCGTGGTATTTCATCGTCGCCGCTCACCGGCCGTCGCGGTCGGCGGTCGTCGACGTCCTCATTGCGGGAGTGTTGCTCGGGCTGGGCCTCGCATCGAAATGGGCCGCGGCGTACACCCTCGGCGGCGTGTTCGTGCTCTCCGTCGGCGTGACCGCGTTCGCCTACGAGCGCGACCGCCCCGGGACCGGCGGTCCGCTGGATCTTCTCGCCGGCCGCGGACGGAACGCGGCGCTCCTGTTCGGCGCGTTCGCGGTGATCCCGCTGGTCATCTACCTCGGCAGCTACGTGCGCTGGTTCGGCGGGCCGACCGCGCCGTACGGCTGGAACCTGTGGGAGCTCACGCAGCAGATGTACTGGTACCACAGCTCGCTCACCGCGCCGCACTGCGCGGGTTCGCCGTGGTGGAGCTGGCCGCTCGATCTCAAACCCGTGTACTGGTACTTCGGCGCGAGCGGTGGCGGCGCGAACGGCTACATCTACGACGCCGGGAACATCGTGCTGTTCTGGGCAGCGCTCCCGGCGGCGGCGCTCACCATCGCGCTCGCGATCCGGACACGGTCGTGGTCGCTCGCGGTCGTCTCGATCGCGATGCTCGCGCAGTACGTCGCGTGGATCCCGATCTCGCGCGTGCTGTTCTTCTACCACTTCTTCACCGTGCTGCCGTTCTACCTGCTGTGTCTGGCCGCGACGTTGGCCGTGCTGTGGGAGCGCAGGCGGAAGGCCGTGCTCATCTTCCTCGCGGTCGCCGCGGCGGCGTTCGTCATCTTCTATCCGTATGTCTCGGGGATGCCGATCCCCGGCGAGCTCGGGAGCATCTACGAGATCCTTCCGACTTGGCACTACGACCCAACGTTCTACCCGACGGACTCGTGTCCGACGCCGGTGAGCGCGAAGGGGCTGAGCGAAGCGACGGTCGTGGGCGCATGGCTCATCGAGGGCGGCGTGTTCCTCGGTGCGGTCGCGGTCGCGATCGGCCTACCGGCCGCGCGGCGGCTGCTGCAGCGACTCGGGCTCTCGTGATCGCAGGGGAGAACCCCCTGCGACCCCCTAGGGGCTAGCGCTCGGCGTCGGGGTCGGCGAGGGTGTCACCGTCGGGGTCGGAGACGCGGACTCGGTCGGTGTTGGCGTGGCGGACACACTGGGCGCCGGTGTGATCGTCGGTGCGGCCGCGCTTGCCGCGAAGAGCACCGCGACCGCGCCGCCGACCGTGACCAGGATGAGCAGCGCGAACACCGCGAACGCGACCGCGCGGCCGGCCGTCCCCGTCACTGCCCGCCGCGCGCCCGGCGCGTGCAGGAGGACGGTGACGTTGTCCTGTCCGCCGCGCGCGTTCGCGAGATCGACCAGCGCGCTCGCGGCGGCGCTCACATCCTCGCCGGTGACGGCCTTGGCGATCTCCTCGGGCGTGACGTGACGCGTGAGGCCGTCGCTGCAGAGGAGCAGACGATCGTCAGGTCGGAGACTCTCGACGAAGATGTCGGGCTGGACGCCGCGCGGATCGCCGGCGAAGCGCGTGATCGCGTGCTCCATCGCGCCGGAGTGGTCCTCGGTGAGCTGCCGGCACACACCGTCGCGGATCAGGTAGGCGCGACTGTCGCCGAGGTTGCCGATGATCGCTTCGTCGGCGCGAACGACGGCGGCCACGATGGTCGTCGCCGCGTCGTGGTGGCCCGAGGTCACCGCGGCACGCAGCACGGCGGCGTTCGCCTCGCGCATCGCCTCGGCCAGCGCATCGCTCGTCGCTCGGCCCTGCGGTGCTCCAAAGAAGCGGGTGCCGAGCTCGGCGAGCGCGGCGTCGGCCGCGATCTCCCCGCCACTCGATCCACCGACTCCGTCAGCGACGGCGAGCAGCGTCACATCACGTTCCTCGCGCACGAGGTAGCGGTCTTCGTTCCCCTCACGAACGCGGCCCGTGTCGGTCTTCACACCGGTCGCCACGCGCGTCAGTCCTTCGACTTCCCGCCGCAGGTGCCGCCCTGCTTGCCCGATGGCGGGCCAACGAGGAACAGCCGCGCCGTCGCGCCGGGCTGCACGGCGGAGCCCGCCGGCGGCTCCTGGCGCGCGACGGTGCAGGGCTGTCCCTGCGCCTGCGGATCGACCTGCCACGGCACCGGCGAGCGGTAGCCTGCGGCGATGAGAAGACGACCAGCCTCGTCGACATCTTTGCCGACGACGTTCGGCGTGACGCGTGCCGCGGCCGAGGCCGCCGGACCGCTCGCGCGCGGCGCGTCGACCGCGCGGCCCTGGAACGACGCGAAGATCGCGAGCGTCGCGACGAGGACCGCGACGATCGCGAGCAGCGCGATGGTCGTGTCGACGTGGAACTCACGTTTGCGGCCGGGTAGCGGTCGTGTCACCGGTGACAGCACGCCCGTCGCGTCGTCGCGCTGCGACGC